>CAYTRF010000180.1:0-4160 GCA_964440065.1 uncultured Cocleimonas sp.
CTCATGGTTTGAAGTCTTAAAACCAACGTCACTTGTTCGCGTTATTAATTGCAATATTTGCTGTTCATTTTGCGCGCCAACAGGAATCACCATTTTGCCACCTATTTTTAATTGCTGAGTCAAAACGGAAGGAACTTCATCGGGTGCTGCTGTCACGATAATGGCATCGTAAGGAGCCGCATCTTCCCAGCCCCAGCTGCCATCACTTAAATGGGTGCGAATATTACGGTAACCCAGCTTGTACAAAAGGTCGCGCGACTGACGGTATAATGGTGTGATAATTTCCACTGTGTTCAAGTTTTTAACTAAACCACCTAATACTGCCGCTTGATAGCCAGAACCAGTTCCTACTTCGAGTACATTTTCTAACTTTGTTTCACTACTATCACAATTATCAATATGTTCTCCGCAGAGCAATAGTTCTGTCATGCGCGCCACAATAAAAGGTTGCGAGATAGTTTGCCCATGCCCGATGGGAAAAGAGGCGTCCTCATAAGAGCGACTTGCCATGGCTTCATCCACAAAAAGATGACGTGGCACTAGGCGCATTATGCGTAATACATCAGGGTTTTTAATTCCTTTTTGTTGTAAGCGATCAATGAGCCGATCGCGTGTTCTTTGCGATGTCATTCCAACGCCTTCGATATCCAGTTCGTCTAGATCACGCATTTAAATTATCCGTCAGCCATGCTTTGGTTTCATCAATTGCTGAATATTGAGTTAGGTCAATATGGATAGGGGTTACTGAGATAAAACCCTGTTGGACAGCGTAAAAATCTGTCCCTTCTCCCGCATCAGCATGATCTCCTACTGCACCAACCCAAAAAATTTCATCACCTCTAGGATCTTTTGTTTTTATTGCAGGTTTGGGTTTTTCACGCTTTCCTAAACGGGTCACCTGAAAGCCTTTTATTTGCGCCCATGGTACGTCAGGTACATTGATGTTGTAAATAGTTGCTGACTTGCTTTCAGTGAGTGACAACGACGGTAGTTTTTCCAATAGTTCAACTACTGCTTGAGCACCGCTTTGATAATGCTCAGGCTTATAAGATGACATAGAGACAGCAATGGCGGGTAGTCCGAGGTGCCTTCCTTCCATGGCTGCTGCTACAGTGCCCGAATAAATCACATCATCGCCCATATTGGGGCCAGAGTTTATTCCTGAGATAACAATGTCGGGTTTATCATTTTGATATAAACCGGTCAGTGCTAGATGTACACAATCAGTTGGGGTGCCGTTCACGCTATAAAATTTATTACCACGTTGGGTAACTCTCAGTGGGGTTTCTAGGGTGAGTGAGTTACTCGCGCCACTTCTGTTGCGATCAGGAGTAACAGTAAAAACATCAGCGATTTCACTTAAGCTATCTCTCAGGCAATTAATGCCTGGGGCGATAAAGCCATCATCATTACTGAGTAGTATTTTCATGCGTTGTGGTAATCTCTCATTATGAAAAATAATGACCTTAAAAAGTTAAAAACGCAATTAAAAAAAGCGCAAGAAGAAGGGAGACGTGCTGAGCAAGAACTCATCCAACAAGAGTTGAATAATAACCGCGATCAAGACTTTTTTCGAGAGGCAATGTCTGGAGTCGCACCATTATCGGATAATCAGACCTACCATGAAGATAAAGCATCGACTCCTACGAGACTCAAACGCATTAATACCTTTGAAGAAGAACTAATAATACATGACCCACTTTCTGATCAACTTGATGTTGAAGAGGTTGATTCGGCTGAATTGCTTAGCTTTCGTGAAACAGGAATTCAAAACAGTGTGTTTCGAAAATTACGAAGTGGATACTATCGAATATCAGATGAATTAGACTTGCACGGCTTAACCATTAAAGAAGCAAAAAGAATTCTTGTTTATTATTTACAGGAAACCGCGCAGTTTGAAGGTTGTTGTGTGCGGATAATTCATGGCAAAGGAAATCGCTCGGGAAGCAAAAAGCCTGTTTTAAAAACCCATGTTAATCACTGGTTGATTGAGCATGATAGAGTTTTAGCATTTCACTCAACTAAGCCTAAAGATGGTGGTTCTGGGGCTGTTTATGTTTTATTACGAAGATAAGCCCTAGATTGATATAAAAAGTACACCCCCCCACTTTTCCCGGTTTTTTTGAATCGGCCACATCACTTTGTATAGACGTTAAAAAGGACGCTATAAGCGTCCTTTTTAACAGTAAACAAGAAACACTAAAAATTAATGATTCTCATCCGTTGTGTTATCAAGATCAAACGGGTCTTCTTCATTATGAGTATGCTGAGCTGCTTGGCCTGCAAGCACCTTCTTATGCAGTCTTCTATGTAAGAACCAATCAACACTAAAGAAGCGACCAGCACCCATGAAGAATAAAGATAAAAGTATGAGGAAATACATTAATGCTTTACTGAATCCTGAGCTACTCATATCCGTGTAACCATGAGTTAAGAGCAATTCTTTTAAGGTAGTGATAATGTTCTGACCATTTAGAGCCATAAAACCAGTAAGTGCAATCAATACGAGTAAAGGCAAAGAAATCCAACGAACAGCAAAACCAATAAGCAATAAAAATGCGCCAATAACTTCTAACCAGCCAATGGAAGTTGTTAGCAGGCCAGAAACCGCATCACCGATGAATGGGAGATTAGCTAAACCAGAAGCCGTTGCCTGATGAATTGGATTGTCAGTATTCAACCACGTTAATGGGTTATACCAGATATAATCAGAGGAAGAGGCAAAACCAAGTTTTTGGCTTCCTGAGACCCATAATAATGGCGCTAAAAATAGGCGGAATAATAATGGGGGTAAAAAATCAAGACCTCTCAGCCATCCGAAGCTGAAAAAACCGAGCAAAAACTTAGTCATTAGAGACAATCTCCTTAATTGGGGGTGTGTCTCTATTTTACTGTTTTCTACTCGGTTTCCAAGTTTAATTTATAAGCAATGTTCATTTGTTTAAGAAATCTACTTCCAAAACGGCTTTGCCAGCTCTGATCTTACGTCATTAGTAGTCAAACCAATATCTTCTAACATTCGACTGTCCAGTAAAGCTAGTTGTCTGCGTTGATGAGAACGTGCTTTCCAAATCGCTACTGTTTTAATTGCTTTGATGATGGGGTTATTAAAGGATTGTTCACAGCTAGGTAGACACTGTGAAAAATTATTATGATGGTTTTGTTCAATGTAAACAGACATATCATGCCTCCTGAGTAATTTATCAAGTTAAATTGGAAGCCCCAATCTTCAGGGCTTCCATATGTTTTACCCCCTACAGGTAATCCATGACTGTATTTAACTACCACTAAGAAAAACTATCCAATCGTATTATCAAAAGGGTGCTATCAGGATTCCCGATTGTTCATTATGATAAATCATGTAATGATTAATTAATGGAACTCTACCAACTCAAAACATTCGTCACTGTTGCTGATACAGGCAACTTAACTCAAGCTTCTGAGCGCCTATTCACCAGCCAACCTGCTGTAAGTGCTCATATAAAAGCATTGGAAGAAGAACTTGAAATAAAGCTTTTTGATCGAACCTCTAAAGGCATGCGGCTTACTGAAAATGGCACTTCATTACGTGAAAAAGCCTTAACGGTGTTAAATGCGAGCAATGACTTAAAATTAAAGGCTAAAACATTACAGGGGATTTTAACGGGGCAAGCCAGAATTGGTTTAAATGCCGATGCGGATTATTTAATGCTGGCTAAATGGCACAATGCCTTGATGTCGCAATATTCTCATTTAAAAATGCAACTGACTCAAAGCACCTCGGTTGAGTTAATTAAAAAAGTAATTTCAGGCAGGTTAGATGTAACTTTTTTCTCAGGGGATACTTCATTTGATGAAATAGAATACATTGAGTTATGTACAACTCATGCTGTGATTGCCGCTGCACCGAAATGGAAAGATTCTTTAAAAAATGCCAGCGTAGAAGATATAGCAAAGCTACCCTGGATATTCCCTGAGCCTTTGTGTATTTACCACAAGCTGATTGATCATTTATTTGAAGATATTAAGCAGCCTGAATGGGTTACTTCAAGTGCGGATGAAAGCTCCACCAACGCACTTTTAAAAGCAGGTGTTGGACTCGCTTTTATTCGTGATGACGAAGCAGATGCTATGCTAAAAAATGGAGAAATTGTTGTTTGGCCAGGTGAGGCTTTTTCTTT
>CAYTRF010000181.1:0-4109 GCA_964440065.1 uncultured Cocleimonas sp.
AATTAAATCCAAGGCTGGCTGAAGAACCACTCCTTTTTGAAGTGTCTTTCTGTCACTTTTATCAATCGAACTAAGTCCCGATAATAAGTCCAATTCACCATGAATATCACATTGAAAAGCTGAGTTGAAATGCGCTTTATTATTCCCCTCTCTAAGGCTTTGATATAAGTTTGTATTTTCATCCTTATCTGGATCGATATAAACAGTATCGCCATCTGGCATAACCATCATGCCATGTAGTCCAAATGATGTAAGGTCTAATCGACCACTAATTTTTTTATCAACCCCCTTCAAACGCCAAGTTTTAATCTCTGGGTAGCGAATCTGTAATTCAGGAGATAGAAGCGAGTATTCCGATAAGTAAACTCTTTCAAATTCGCCACTAGGTAGCGGTAATGCTATGATTTTATCAAAGTTAATTCCTTTTGAAGCTAAATCATTACTTCTGAACAGGACTTCTTTTATCGCCACTTCGTCAAGACTAAAACGTCTCTTAATAAGTTGAGTTTCGGACGATGAGCTGGCTTTTTTTATCAATTCATTATCAGCATCATGCCAATAGGCATTTTTTGAGGGTATAGCATAGAGATAATTACATGTTATAAAAAACAATAAGACGATAACCTTCTTCATGAATAGTTAACCAATTATTTTAGAAACATTGATTATTTCATGGCTCTTAATAGGGTACATCGAGCCAACTACTCTGCTGATCTGAATTTAAGGCATCATCATCAGTCTATCGGATTTTTCAGACACTCTATTTGTGAGGTTGGTCAAATTAATATTTGACCATCAGCTTTTTCAACGTAATTTACGTTTGAAGAAGTTTGTTTATATGACTTAGTCAGAAGAGGGGTTAAATGATTAAGGGCTCTCTGAATTAAGCCCATTACACAACAATAACTTACTCGAAGTACCGCTATTTACAATATTGAAGCATAGCGAGGTTAAACTGACTAACGTACTCTTTTACTGCAAAGCGATACTCAAAGTGAGTCTTACCATAAATTGTATCACCCATCCCATCAACCTGTTTAACAGTACAACGATTTTGTGATTGCTCAATGTTAGGGATTGTTAGTACGCCACGTCCAGCGTAATAACCCAACACATGAAAGTTTCCATTATTGATGGCGCGTTGTGCATCGTGATTTGCATTCTTTTGTTTTAATTCCTGCAATAGTAACAAGTACTTTTGCTCTCTTCTCTGCTTAATTGATGATGTTGATGAGTTATTAGCAGAGCCTGACGGGTTCAACACCTGAGCACCCTTTTCATATTTTCGTTCTGTTTGCTCTACAGGTGATGCGCCACAAGCTGTAATTAACGTTAATAGTACAATTACAGAAGTAATTATTTTCATAGCGCACAGTCCTTTTTTTGTCGGAGAAAGGTACTCATCATTCTAAATCGAAACAACAGAAGCGAAAGTAATAATAGGATTAAATAAGAATCAAATAAACCACCACCACTTGAACCTCCCGAAGTTGTACTACCTCCTGAACTTGAGCCACCTCCCGAACTTGAACTTGTGTCAGTCGCAACGATATTTAAGTCTTGTGATGAAATATTAAAGAATGTTGTATCACTATCACTACAGCTCACAATAAAACGGGCACGATTCATACCAATAGCACTGTTGGGGATGAACACTCCTTCAGCACCATCATTGGAGGTTCGTTGTACAACATCAATGTGAGTACCATTAGATTGGATTAAACCAATATCTACAGTAGAACAGCTTATGGGCGCAATATCTGTTCCTGCAACATCCCAATTCACTTGAGTTTCTTGTCCTGCCACTAAGTCAGTACTGACAGTGTGCGAGGTAACTTGGAAAGATCTTCCCGTATCAACCACGGATAAGCGTAGATTATCAAAGTCAAAACCACCTCTTCCATCTCTCACCGTTAATACAAAATTAAGCGCTCGATCTGTCTCTGGTAGTTTTTCGGCCCTTAAGCGTAAACCTTCAAATAAATCGCTTAATACTGGTACAAAACGTGTCGCAGAAGTTTTTGGCAAAAAGCTTCTTATGATCGCATTATTTCCTGTATCAATATTTAAATCTGATGCCGTTCCTCTATCATTTTGCTCCCAAGAATAAGTCAAACTATCGCCGCTATCAGGATCAGAGCCAGTACCAGATAAAACAAAAGGTGTGTTAGCAGGAATAATATTATCGGGCCCAGCATTTGGGACAGGTTCTTCATTTGATACTGCCGTTCGAATCCCACATGTACTCCCCTCTTCTGCACTATTTCGGGTGTATCGTAGGATTTGAGAAATACTTAAAGAATGAAAAGCCGCATCGCTGTTTTCTTGCACATTATTTCGTAGCACATTACCTTGACCATCCACTTCATTACATATCCCCGCATAAGCCATAATGGTACTACCACTACCAGGTTCAACCGCTGAATTTGGCACTCTTGTACCGCCTCCACAATTACCTGATGTACTATTAAAGGTATGGTCTGCACCTAGTTGATGGCCTAATTCATGGGCAACAAAATCAATATTAAACGCATCATTAATAGGATTTGCAATACCTGTCGCTGCACCGGCTTTAGCAACGTTATTACATGCGGCTTCAAAAACGGCAAGCCCACCCGCTCCTGTACTAAAAACATGCCCTATATCAAACTTATTTTGGCTTAAAGCTCGGTCACTTCTCAAGTTACTTACATTTTCATTGACCAGTGCATTTCCATCAGCATTTGTATAGGGGTCTGTGAGTGGATTGGTATAAATAATGTCTAACTGTTCGGCCACCAACTGAAATGTAATCCCTAAATCACGTTCATAAATTTCATTGACTCGATTGATAGTAGTTACAATGGCATTTAAAGCACTCTGCTTAGTACCACCATGAAACTGGGTGTATTCTCCCGTGGTCGCCACTGCCAAACGATAAGTAATTAAACTTGAGGCTGGTCTTGCCGCTGTTTTTGCCAGCAAATTAGTACTACTATTTTTTTGGTTTTGATTTGGGTGAACACCACATTGAAAATTAGTATTAAAACTCTCAGTATTGTTATTTTTGCTAAAACTTAAATATCTATTGCTATCATCTGCTTTGGAATCAGGGCTTACAAAAACTGTATCGCCATCTGGCATCACTAGCATGGCATTAAAACCACTACTGCTAAAATCAACTCTTCCCTGTATCGCAGGATCCATTACCCCACGCACTCGCCATGTATGAAGATCAGGAAACTGCTTAGCTAATTCAGGGGACATAACTGAGCTGGGCTCAGCAGTTACTGTAACTTCCCCGCCAGCCGGCAAAGGAATGGTAAATGTCTGATTAATTACAGCAGTCGATGATGGACGTGCCACTAAAGATTAGTTTGTTGTTAGCTGCTGTTTAAATTGCTCGTGATCTAAGGTAAGTTCTCTCGCTTTCAAACTTGTAACGTCGGATAATGCTTTTTGCAGAAGTTGTGTTTCTGAAGAAGACTCTGCGACATCACTCCACAAGGAATTGGGTGATGCAAAAGCACTGCTCACAAAGAAGTAGCTCATAGCAGCTAAAGTTATAATCGTTAGTTTTTTCACAGATTTACCTACAGTTAATAATATCGTTGTTATTTAACCCCCACAAAAAAACACTGAAAAGTGGGGGGGTGTACTTTTATAACCTATATTTATAATTAATAGGCTATTTTATCTAAATAACTATAAGTAAGATGTAATCATTTTACAATAGTTCCCGATAACCTCCTTTTTCTTAAAGAAATAAATAACAAACAGTACGAAAACATCAATCCAAAAGAACCCCCAGCCACGCTAGAGTTTTGACTGAGACTAGTCGACGAGATTGAGTTGGAAGACAATGAATTCCCCGCAATGTCTCTATCGCTTAAATTTCGCTCAGGCAGATCTTCATCATTAAATAAAGTGGCACTAACCACCCCTTGCGGGTTCACCAGAAAATTACGATAGGACACGGCAAAAAACACATTATTGCTACAACTTAGTTTAAAGCGTCCACGACTACTCAATGGTGTACTAGCAGGAATGGTAACTT
Organism: uncultured Cocleimonas sp.; assembly: GCA_964440065.1. GTDB lineage: Bacteria > Pseudomonadota > Gammaproteobacteria > Thiotrichales > Thiotrichaceae > Cocleimonas. The sequence continues at coordinate 4,037 of CAYTRF010000181.1, forward strand.
GTGACTCACCAATATTGGGGACAGCCGAAGCTAATTGGGTTTCAAAACTTCGCCCCCCATCGAGTGATAAATG
>CAYTRF010000182.1:0-4108 GCA_964440065.1 uncultured Cocleimonas sp.
TCAGTAAAATTTTAGCCCATTTTTCTTTCGCCACTGACTCGTGCAAAGGTCTCAGAATAATTGTTTGACGAAAATATTATTGATTAAGTCCTGAAATAAGTTATCAAAATTGCTACTAGCAAAAGTGTAGGATAAAAATAATGTTTTGTCTTAGTAACTTAAGGTTTTTTTACAAGATAAACTGAATGTAGTTTCATCGTGCAATAAATGTTAGTGCCAGTTTAATATTGTGGTAAGACCAGATTTTTTTTAGTATTTATTTAATACCTATCTCAATATTGATATATCGATGCTAGACGATGTACTAAGTAGCTTAATGGCTAAAGAATCAATTTCAATGTCTATTTTGTTATTCGATTTTTTGTTTAGATTTGTTGGGGTTTTTTTAGATGTCCAAATAAAATAATCTGATTTGTCATCAGTGTACTGTGTCTCTTTATAAACAGTTGGCATGCTCGGGATATGATCGCCATAAAAGCATAGTCTAGTTTCTTTGCCTGTGTCGCGATCTTGTTGACGATAATAATCCGTTAATGACTGAATCATTTTATCTGCATTTTTCAAGTGGCGTAAATAAACAGTAAGATCATTTTTTGACTTAGGTAAGTTATGTTCAGAAGATTCCAGATGGTTTTTGTAATAGGACGGATATTCATCCTTTGATGTTTTTTCTAAATGAAGTGGGCCATGATTTTCCATGGTAATCACGAAAATAAATAAGGGTTTGTTCACGTTTTTTTCAGTTATAGCTAGAATTTTATCTGTCACCGTTTGATCTGAAATATAAGGTCCAAACTTTTCTGGATTTTGAAATTGCTTGATATCAATAAATTCATCAAAACCCATTTTAGGAAAAAGTTTATCACGCCCAAAAAATGAAGCAGGGTGCGGGTGTATACAAACGCAATGATAACCTTGTGCTTTCAATAGCAATGCAATGGAAGCTACTGAAAAATCAGATAGAAACTGATAAGGGTAATAGCGGTAGAAGCCCATATCTTCAAACTTTAAACCGGTGAGAAAAGAGAATTCAGTTCTCATTGTATTAGCGCCCCATGCGGGCACCTTGAGTTTGCCATATTGAAGGGATTCATCATTAGCTGCATCAAAGTTCTTCAGAATGTCGGCTCTAATAGAGGGGTGTAAACGACGTGCATCAAAGAAGGATTCACTTTGAATCACTGTGATATTGGGTTTGGATTCTAAAAAAAACGGCGAAAAGGGGGGGGGTGTACTTCGACTCCGCTCAGCAGAACTACTTTTAACATGATCTTTAGTGTTAAAAGGAGAGGCTTTAAGGGTGTTACTAATGAAGTCTTTATGCGCGTTCGTTTGGGATTGGACAAGGTACGCGAATAATGTATTTTGCAACCCAAATTGGACATTATCAAGTTCAGGATTTTTACTTAAGTTTAAGGTTAAAGCAAACTTTTTACTTAAGTAATAGGCAAGCACTATGCCAAAGAAAGTTAATGGAACACGTGGCCATGTGAAGGGCATTGCGGGTTCAAAGGTTAAAACTGCGTATATCAAACCACCAATCAATAGTGGCGCTACCACAACAGGCGCTAACCCTAAAAAGGGAAAATATAAACGCGGGTGTTTAAAGGCTTGGGCAAACATAGCAATATCAGAGAACACCATGGGTTCTTTAAGTGCTTTAAATTTTGCATTACTCACGGCAATTAAAATCACTAAAAACACCAAAATGGCAAGACCTGAGAAAATAGGGCGTTGTACGATAAGAGTCAGGACTAAAAAGGCCAAAGTGATCAATAAACTTTGCAGGAATATATTATTAATAGTTAACTTTGATTTATTGGGCTTTAAAAAAAATTCAGGTAAAAAGGACAAGATAATGGTGGCAACAAGCACCCAGACAAAATAGCTCATTAGCGTCTTCCGCCATGTGAGAATTTATTTAAAAACCAATCAGAAATTCCCAACGGTAAAATAGCTAAAAACCACATACCTAGATTAAGTGGAAAGGGAAATGAAATACGCGCTTTGTTTTTTCTTAAACCGTTGATAATTATTTGAGCCGCTTTATTCGGGCTCATCATTTGCGGTTTATCCCCAGGGAAAGCATCACTCAATTTAGATTTAACAAAACCTGGGCAAATAACACTAACTTGAATATTATCGTTAGCAAGCCAGCCACGTAAGGCTTCACCGTAGGACTTAACGGCTGCTTTACTGGCGCAATAGGCCGGTGTAATAGGCATGCCACGATAAGCGCCTAAAGAGCTAATAATTGCAATTTGACCTGCTTTTCGAGATTGCATTCGACTTAACAAAGGGTTTAAAGAAGCCAAAACACCATAAAGATTGGTATCAATAACCTGACAAATATTTTGCCATGATTCAGCTTCGCCATGACTCCCGATACAGCTGGTAACGCCTGCGTTACATATAATTAAATCAATGGGTTTTTGTTGATCAAGTTTGACAATCAGTTCTTGAAGTTTAGTGGTTTCTGTCACATCTATTGAATGAATTTCAACCGTGGACTTTTTATTTTCACATTGTTTTTTGACAGCTAAAAGTTTATCGATATTCCGAGCAAGTAATATTAAATGGTGTGTAGCGGTAGCATCGCTAGCATAGGCGATGGCTAAGGCTGCACCAATCCCGTCACTTGCGCCTGTGATTAGGATGTTTTTATTTTGAATCATTGATTAACACTTGAACACTTCCTGAAACTGCCATCTCAATTCCTCTGCGATTATAAAAAGCCCCATTAATTTGGCTGTTCTGGATAATACTATATTGAAAAGCATTAAAAAGGTCTTTATCAGGTGGATTGGTATGCTGCCAAAAATCGTCTAACGAGCCTTGAAATGTTAAGCCTTTGATATCATAAATGGCTTTTCCTAAAGCAATGACAGGACAGTTGTGCGCTAGCGCCGTTGTGCCCACAGTGCTATTCACTAACACCACGCCTTGGGTTTTTTTCAATAAAGCGTTTAGGTCACCCGATTCGATATAAATAATCCGACTTTCATCAATGTTATTATTTTTTACAGTCTGGTTTATAAGGTTAGCGTAATCAACAAACCAAGGATCAAGGGGGTGATTTTTTATAACTAAAAGAGCATCCTTCGGCGCATTATTAGCAAAGGATTTAAGGGTGATTTGAATAACATCCGAGATACTTTTCAATGATGAATGTACTTTTATTTGCGAGTCGGCATTTAATTGTAAGGGCAGTAAATAATAAGGTTTATCAGACGCGACTATGTTTTTAATAATTCTCTTTGCTTGATCATTATAAAAAAACCAAAGCAGTGGTATGCGTTTAATCCAACCCCAATATTCTTTTAAGGCACGCTCGGGTCGGTGTGATTGATAGTTAGGAAATACCTTTGAGAACAGTAGATTAGCGCCATGATAGCGAATATCATGCCAAGCTCGAATGGCAAGGTTTCCGCCAGTTGCTTGGTTTATAATTGCTTGGTTTTGATGTTTACGTTGATAATCAAGATGCCATTGAGGATCTTTTGAAAGACTCGAATTTGCATTTACACCGCCTTTATCCAAGGTTATCCAATTAGGTCTAAAATAGCCTTCTTCAAAAACATGCAAACCAATGTCATTCTGCCTAGCAAGTTCAATTGCCGCTTGATGAAGTGGGCGGGTGTCCCCAAATAAGAGTACGTCTGTGATTTTATGTACTAGGAAAATATCCCTGTAAAACGCAGGTAACTCATCTAAGGTGTCTGTGTAATTGATATGGTGATTAGCTTTGCTAAAAAAACGACCAGAGAATAAATCACCACCACAAAAATTGATTTTTAATACCTTGTGACCTTCCTTTTCCAATGCTTTTCCAAGTTCAGAAAAAAAGGGAGTTGCAACACCCTGTAATAATAGGAAAGATTGGTTCATAGATTAATTGTAACTGAAATCTAGTGTTAAAAAATCATCGAATCGAGTGAAGTGAGATAAAGTTGGAGCGATAGCGATGTTACCGAAGGTGAAAAAAACGAGGAAAAGTGGGGGGGTGTGCTTTTTTAGGTGTTTACCACAAGATTATTGAAGTTTGTAGCTTTCACTGGCATAAAATTCAAGTAACGCTTTTTTATCATCATCATTAAGTTTTTTAAAT
>CAYTRF010000183.1:0-1873 GCA_964440065.1 uncultured Cocleimonas sp.
GTGGCGGTTGGTGCAATTGCCATGGTATTTGAGTTACGCATGCCGTGTTTTTTGACTTGCTTGCGTAGGCTTTTCCAATCGAGGGTGCTTGATTTATCCACTTGGTAATAATCACTCCCGCGTTCCTTTTCCATCAACTCAATAGAATCGATTGGCAAGATGCCTTGGCTCCATAATGAACCTTCGTAACTTGGGTAAGTGCCACGCTCTTCGGCTAAATCCGATGAAGTTTTAATCGCAAAATAAGAAACCGCTTCCATGCTGGTGTCCGCAAATTCTACTGCATCCAATGAAGCGTAAGATATGTTTTGCTTGTAAAGCGCATCTTGGAAGCCCATCACGCCCATGCCGACAGGACGATGTTGCATATTGGAATTACGTGCTTGCGGTACGCTGTAGTAATTGTATTCAATCACGTTATCCAACATACGCATCGCAGTTTTCACTGTTTTCTCAAGCTTTTCCATGTCGATACCGTCAGCAGTCGTATGCTGAGGAAGGTTAACTGAGCCTAAATTACAAACGGCTATTTCATCATCATTGGTGTGTAACATGATTTCTGTACAAAGGTTTGAGCTGTGTACCACACCAACGTGTTGGTTTGAATAACGAATATTACAAGGGTCTTTAAAGGTGATCCAAGGATGACCTGTTTCAAAGATCATACCCAGCATCTTGCGCCATAAATCAACGGCTTTAAGCGTTTTGAAAAGTTGGATGTCACCGCGTGCCGCTTTTTCTTCATAAGCTTCATAGGCTTTAGTGAATTCTTTGCCTACCAAGTCGTGAAGGTCTGGAACCTCTTCTGGTGAGAATAATGTCCACTCACCTTCTGCTGCAACACGTTGCATAAATAAATCAGGAATCCAGTTAGCTGAATTCATGTCGTGGGTGCGACGACGCTCATCACCTGTGTTTTTGCGAAGCTCTAAAAACTCTTCAACATCAATATGCCATGTTTCTAAGTAAGCACAGATAGCACCTTTGCGTTTGCCGCCTTGATTTACTGCAACTGCCGTATCATTGGTGACTTTTAAGAAAGGTACAACCCCCTGAGATTTCCCGTTTGTCCCTTTAATGTGCGAGCCTAAGCCGCGCACTCTTGTCCAGTCATTGCCTAAACCGCCTGCGAACTTGGAGAGCAACGCATTGTCTTTAATGGAACTATAAATCCCATCAAGACTGTCAGGCACAGTGGTTAAATAACACGAAGAGAGTTGGGGACGACGCGTACCTGAATTAAATAGGGTTGGCGTGCTGCTCATAAAGTTGAAACTGGAAAGGAGGTTGTAAAACTCGATGGTGCGTTCTTCACGATTAACTTCGTTCATGGCTAAGCCCATGGAAACGCGCATAAAAAATATTTGTGGTAATTCGAAACGAACTTCTTTATCAGTATGAATAAAATAACGATCGTAAAGTGTTTGTAAGCCAAGGTAAGTGAATTGAAAATCACGTTCTGGTTTTAATGCCGCGCCTAATTTGGTCAGGTCGTAGCGTGTCAACTCTTCATCAAGAAGTTCTAATTCAACAGCTTGTTTAATGTATTTTTTGAAAGTGGCAGGATAACGCTTTGCCATTTCAGCGTGTGTTGCCTCACTTGGGCGACCGTTTAAATAGCTTAACGCTTCACTGCGTAAATCATCAAGTAATAAACGCGCTGCCACCATTGAGTAGTTTGGATCTTTCTCAATGTTGACGCGCGTCGCCATTACAAGAGCGGAACCGACATCTTCTGCTGCGATGCCATCAAATAAATTCCGCTGTGCCTCTTTTACGACAGTGTCTTGATCAACTCCGTCTAGCCCTGAAACTGCTTCGGCAATAACTTTGCGTAGGCGGTTCTGGTCAAGTGGCTTGGTGTCCCCATTTG
>CAYTRF010000183.1:1909-4107 GCA_964440065.1 uncultured Cocleimonas sp.
TTTTGTTTTTTGTTTCTTTTTCCGCTTTCTCAGCACGCAGTTGTGAACGCTCTTCTCGGTAGATTACGTAAGCGCGTGCTACTTTACGCTCGCCCGAGCGCATTAAAGCAAGTTCTACTTGATCTTGAATATCTTCAATATGGACAATTCCGCCATCTGGCATACGACGAAATAGATTTTCATTGACTTGTACACCCAACTTTCTAACCGTGTCATGGATGCGTGATGAAGCTGCCGCAACACCACCTTCAACACCAAGGAAAGCTTTAGTTAAAGCGACTTCTATTTTACTGCGATCAAAAGGGGTGACTTTACCATTACGACGGATGACTTTGTATATTGCGCCTTCATCTACTGGGGATGTTTTAGACATGGTTTCTTCTATGGCATCGGTTACGCTGGATATTGAAGTATCTTGATGGGTGCTATCGCGAGAGACTGGTTGCATGTATTTCTCCGAGTGAAATAGGCTAGTATTTGAAGAGTCGCTTATTTCTGATTCCTTGCTTTAATGAATTACTGGGAGTTTATCCGAGAAAAATTCATTTCCTTTGGTGCCTGAATATGAACTATTTTTATGGTTGTCCTACTAAGCAGATAAACTGATAGTTTCCAAACATTTTATGCGTCAAATACTAAGAGAGGATTCTTGTTGTATCTTATAAACTGATAACTTATATACAAAAAATTCTTATAAACTGGAACATCTATCAAGATGAACAGTTTTCAGGTGGGCATACTATAAAGTGTGGTTACACCTCTCGTCAAGCACAACATGTTGTGTTTATTGCATTATGAAGATGTATATAGCTTGTGGATAAGTTGGGCAAAACTCTCTGTAAGCAGGTATAGAGGGTTGTGGGTGATAAATAATACTGTGGATAAATAAATAGATAAAAAGACCGAGTTTCACATAAGCCCTTGTATCGCTTTTTTAGCAATAAAAATGTGCTATCAAATTCAAAGTGGAGGAACTATTTTAGTATTTCTCTTATTCAAGCCGTAAGCTTTATTGATTCTTGCTAGAATGTATTCTTTTTTAAATTTCATAATAAGTAACATGGCAAAAACAAGTCCTAACCGCCCTTATCAAGTAATGCTGCAACCTAGTGGTCATACCTTTTCAGTTAATAAAAATGAATTTATTTTAGAGGCGGCTTTGCGTCAAGATATAGCCTTTCCCAATGGTTGTCGTACAGGGTCATGTGGAACTTGCTTAGGAAAAGTAGTTTCTGGTGAGATTGAATACCCTGATGGTTTGCCATTAACGGTTATGGAGCACGAGCATGAACAGGGGAAAGCAGTGTTTTGTGTGTCCATTGCTAAATCAGATTTAGCCCTTGAAGTAAAAGAAGTGGAAGACTCGGCAGGCTTCAAACCACAGATATTTCCAGCGCGAGTTGATTCCCTTAAAAAGTTATCAAGCGATGTGATGCGAATGAGATTGAAGTTACCTGAAAGTAAACCTTTTGATTTTCAGGCTGGGCAGTATATCGAATTTATTTTACGCGATAGAAGTCGTCGTGCTTTTTCCATTGCTAGTTTGTCCAATAAGGAGGAATTATTAGAGTTGCATATTCGTCATGTAGACGGAGGGACTTTCACAACGCATGTTTTTGATGAGATGAAGGAAAAAGCGATAGTACGATTTGAAGGGCCTTTTGGTAGTTTTTACATTAGAGAAACATCCAATCGCCCATTAATTTTGATTGCGGGTGGAACAGGTTTCGCGCCGATCAAAGGAATGGTCGAACAGCTAATCGCAGCAGAAGATACGCGTGTTATTTATTTATATTGGGGCGTGCGCGACGAGGATGATTTATATCTGAATGATCTAGCCAAGAGCTGGTCAGGAAAAGAAAATATTAGGTATATTCCTGTACTGTCTGAAACTAATGATAAAGCCTGGCGGGGTAGGACTGGTTTTGTACATAATGCCATTATTGAGGATTTTTCTGACTTATCAGGTTTTGATGTTTATACCGCTGGTCCACCGCCAATGATAGATGCCATCAAAACGTCTTTTATAAAACAAGGTTTGCCAGAAGATCAGTTGTTTTCAGATTCTTTTGAATTTGCTAAAAGAGACTAGTACATAGTTAGTTTAACCTAGACGATGCACTAGGAGCCTGTCCGAGAACTAAGAATCGTAACGAAAACCACAGAAATATTATAAACTGGGTTTATTGAATGAGGTG
>CAYTRF010000184.1:0-4106 GCA_964440065.1 uncultured Cocleimonas sp.
TAATTGAGTTATCCGTTTTAAACAAAAAAACGGTAAGCTCACTAAAAAGTATGCATAGTGTCGCGCAGCGAGACGAAGTAGTGGTTGAATCAAGGTGATGGTGCTTCACACAACAAACAGTCATTAACCCATTTTAGCTAACATCGTATCAATATAACCACTGTCACCGCGCCTTTTAATGAAGGCAGTATAGATATCATTAAAATCAGACGGTACGGAATTTTTAACCGAATCTAAGGGTAATAAGGTTTCAGCCCATGTCTTAATTTGTGGATAGTCTTCTGGATCATAAAGATCAACGATTTCATTAACCCGTTTCATTCGAGTAAAGACTGGGGCATAGGTAGAATCTACCAATGAAAAGCTATCACCCGTAAAGTAGGGGCCGCGACCTTCTAGTTGGTCTTCCAGTAAACTAAGGTTTTTAATAAAGGCTCCTTTAGCTTCTGTGAATTCATCTTCATTGCTTAAAGATAGCATTCCTGTAATTTGACCTAATAATGTTGATGCAAATTCAGTCCATGATCGGCATAGGCTGCGCTCGACAGGATCAGCAGGTAACATTTGTGAGGTTGAAATTTGGGCGATAAGCTCATTGATTACGGATGATTCAAATATGGTTGTTTTACCGTCTACACGTAAAATGGGTACTTTGCCAAAAGGCGAAATTTCAGCAAACCAATCTGGTAAATTATCAGGATCAAGATACGTTAATTTATGTGAAATATTGTTCTCATTTAATGTGATGACAGCACGTTGAGCGTAGGGGCAAAAATCAAATAAAACCAACTCTAAATCTAAGCTTTTGGCGGTATCAAAGGGCCAATGTTTAATACCCCCCTCAATAAAAGTGGCCTTAATGTCTTTTTGCCTAAGTAATAAAGTTGCGGCAGCTGCACGAACCCCAGCGGCACAAAGTATTAAATACTCTTTGTCTTTATCTAAGTCGGGAATATGTGAACGTAAATCAGGTAGAGGTAGAAGTACTGAGCCGGGAATAAAACTCTCCTCATATTCCTCTTCAAAACGAACATCTATAATCTCAGCACCATCATCAAGCATGTCCTTGGCGACTTCAGCGGTCACCGAGCGTAACGCTGGGGCCGAGACTAATTCTTCGAAGTCTGATTTCGCCAGCTCTAATAAACGCCCATTAGTGGTCATTAAGACCGTAGCATTGCGTGCGCCACCTGTAATTAAAGCCTCTTCTCCAAAAGCATCACCCACCCCCAGAATTGCCACCATTTGTGGCTCATCATCTTCCAACTCTTCTCGCCAAACTTCTGCTTCACCCTCAAGAATGATATAAAAATTATCCCCTTTCATATCTTGGCGAATCACTTCTTGGTCTTTTTCTACATTTATCTCTTCACAACGATGGGCGGCTTCTTCGACAGTATTTAAAGGGAGTAAACGAAACGCGCGAGTCGACTTTAAGAACATTAATCGTTCCATAAACTGTTCTTTATTTTCTACATTGGATGAATTTGAAATTTCATGTAGCGAGATAAAGTCATTTAACAAAGTGCTATCTGCGTGACAAACTGTGGTACTGACATCGGTAGTAATTTTTATTGGGGATTGTTCAGGGGTGAAAGGAATATTTTTCTTTTGTGAGGAGGATATAGTGAAATCTTGTTTACTGTAATGATAGCCAATATTTGCCGAGCCTTCCGTAATGAAAAGCATATCATCAGGGCTTGATGCTTGTAGATGAAGTTCTTCACCAGCTTTAACCTCAAAAATTCTTAAACCACTGCTTGCTTTAGAAAGCATATCTTCGGTGAAATGAGTGAAAGGGTGATAATTTTTACTTAAAAACTCAAGCGTGCGACGACTGTTATCCATTATTTCTCCTCGCTTTCTTATAACGAACTACAATGATTCAAATAGTAGTTTCTTATGATATTTCAAAGCTTATAGACTGTATATAGTACAAATATACTAGATGAGCCACTGCGAATGCTTGCTAGCAAGTGTTTTAGTTTAAAATCCTAGTGAAATGTTCCGATGGTGTGATAAACAAGAAGCGACTTGCTTAGCTTGGATTTCAGTTAAACGTTCTTGCAAGCGTAAACCGATGGTTTTGCTTAAGGCTTTATCATAGCTTTGTAAATTACCGAGTAAGGTCATTGATGCTTGTGACCTCCAACTTTTCTCCTCTTCAAAAATTCTAATAGCTTTTGTGATTAAAACCTCAGCCTTTTCTTTGGCATCATCTGTTTTGTTCTTTTTGATAAGTCGACGGGCTTTTGAAAGTTTGGATTTTATTACGTTTGATCCTTTGATCAGTCCGAGCTCTTTTTCCACCTGTTTAATTTCAGCAACAGCCTCTTTCTTGCCTTTTTGAGAGACGTCTTTTAGTGCTAATAGCATCGTTTCTAACTGTTTTAATGCGCCACTATCTTGAATGACTTTTTGCAGCTCTTGTAAAGACTCATAAGAGGAATCAACGGCATTGAAATATTGTCGACGTGCTTTACTTAATGATTTATCTAATGTTTTATATTCTTTTTGTTGCTGTTCCCAACTATCTGGTATTTGTTTAAGGAGATTTTCCTTTTGCTCGGTAAAAGTACTGTTAGCTGTTTCTAATAGGGTCAATTGCGTGATGTCGTCAGAAGCTAAGTTTGAAATGTTTTTTTCGTTTAGTTTGATTTTATCACCCAACTGTTTGATGTCTAAATGAATATAACGAACCTGTTGCTGTAATGGTTGATAATTAATAGTGAAAACGTCTAACTTAGCTTTTTCTGCTTTAATTGTTTCTATGATTTCTAAACCATTAATCGCATTATCAAGGCTTTCTTTAAATTTGCTTTGGAACCTTTCAGGAAGATAACTAATATCAAATTTTTGTGCTTTTGCGATAGCAGAATTTATTGATCCACCATTATTCTGATATTCCTCCATCACATAATCTTCAAGGCAAAATTGCAATTTAGGATTCAAAGGAGGTGGAGAAGTTTCGGATAAAAGATGGGTTCTATTAGGGAGATAGTTCACTAAACCAGGATTAAAACCAACGATCACTAGCCCTACTAATTGCAGGATAATAAAGGCAATAGCGCCTTTGTAAATGTCGATCGTTTTAACCACTTTATCTGCGACACCGCGCAAATAAAACAAGGCAAAACCAAAGGGAGGTGTAAGAAAAGATGTTTGAATATTCAGACCAATCATTACTCCAAGCCAAACAGCTGTAACATTAGCTTCCGGGTTTGCCAATAAGATAGGTGCAACAATGGGAACCACAACAACGGCAATTTCAATAAAATCTAGGAAAAATCCTAAAAGGAAAATGACAACCATCACAACAATAAACTGAGTCCAAAACCCTCCCGGTAAGCCCGTTAAGAAATGTTTAACGATTTCTTCACCGCCAAAACCACGGAAGGCCGAGGTTAGCATGGCAGCACCGAGCAAAATGATGAAAACCATTGAGGTCATTTTGGCGGTTTCCACCATGACTTGTTTTAAAGTGTCATCTACTTTGAAGGTGCGCCAGCCACTCCACGCGATTGAAAAAAGTAACACAGCAACAGTAGCAATAGCCATTTTAATGCCAAAGAACTGTTCTGCAGTTTTGATGTTTTTAATATTTAAGTCATAGTTACTAAGAAGAAAACCTATAACGACAATAGAAGTAAGTGCAAGAAAGACGGGAATGTAGGCAGTAGATTTTGACCCTTGATGAAGGCGATACCCTGCCATAATCATAGCGCCAACGGCACCGATAGCACCCGCTTGGTTTACCGTTGCGATGCCTAAAATAATTGAGCCAAGAACAATAAAAATCAGCGATAAAGGCGGGATTAGCGATAACAGAACATTGGCAAAAAATCGGCGGTCGTAGTTTCCTTCATAAGGTACGGGTGGGGCGACTTCAGGTTTCATCCATGCATAGACAAATATATACAGCATATACAAGCCAACCAAAATAATGCCCGGGATAAAGGCACCCATAAACATATCACCAGCACTAGCGGACACTACATCAAACTGCGCAGGCATGGAGAACTCACCTGTTGCTTCTTTATAGAGTGCTTTACGCATGGTGTTGGCTTGATCAGCTGCATTGGATAATTGATCCGCAAGAATAATTA
>CAYTRF010000185.1:0-4077 GCA_964440065.1 uncultured Cocleimonas sp.
TTTTCAAAAACACTTTTTTGGTTTGCTGTATCCACACTGTCTGAAACTGTCTTCTTCTCACTATTATCGATCTTGTTTTTATACTTATCCGTTTTGCTATCCTTGGCGTTTTTATTACTCTTTTCAGTAATAGGCTTATTACTATAAAACCCCGTATTTTGTTTGTTTTTTAGTTTCTTTGATTTTTTCTTTTTAGGTTTTGATTTGGAACGATTGGGCAGTGCAGGAGCTTCTTTATCAACCTCAAAACCTTTAATTTGCTCGCGCTCTAGTCGGATACCATTGCGCTTTTCAATCACCGAAAAATGCTGAAATTCATGGTGAGAAATTAATGAAATAGCGACTCCTTGCTCCCCTGCTCTTCCCGTACGACCGATGCGGTGGGTATAGTCATTGGGTGAGCGAGGCAACTCATAGTTGATGACACAAGCAAGTTGCTCAATATCTATACCTCGTCCTGCTACATCGGTGGCAATTAAGATGCGTGTTTTACCTTCTTTAAATTCGCGTAAAGCACGTGCTCTTGCATTTTGTTGAAGGTTGCCATGCATGGCAACGGCTTTAATATCACGCTTTTCCATTTTACGCACTAAATTATCGCAGGTGCGTTTTGCACTACAAAACACCAATACCTGCTTCCAATCATTGCCTTTTAATAAATGTGCCAATAGATCATTTTTCTTATCATGGTTGACGCTAATAACACGTTGAAGGATATCAACATCATCGTATAAATCATCCACGTTAATGACTTCAGGTTCATTCATAACCTGACGAACTAGCTTACGAATACTGTCTGGAAAAGTGGCAGTAAACATTAAATTTTGTCGGTTTCTAGGCATTAGTTTAAACAGTGCGTTAATTTCTTCTTGGAAGTCCCCCTTCATTAAGCGGTCAACCTCATCGACGACTAAGGTTTGGACTTGATGGAGCTTTATCGCATTATTTCTTTCTAAATCTAATAAACGCCCTGGTGTCGATATAATGATATCGGCACCTCCACGGAGGCCAATCATCTGGGGATTTATTTTAATTCCGCCGTATACACTTAAGCACTTTACTTTTTGTTCAAAATCAGCTGAAAACATCTCGAACTCTTCACGAATTTGGATAGCTAATTCACGCGTCGGGACAAGAACAACAACTTCAACAATATTTTTTCTATTTTTAACGGGCTTATTCGGACTAACACTTTTTTTCTTATTAACTCTGCGTACGATCCTTTCTAAAATCGGTAATACGAAAGCCGCTGTCTTACCCGAACCTGTTTCTGCGCGTGCTAAAACATCTTTACCTTCCAGAACCATAGGAATAGTTTCTGCTTGGACATCCGTAGGTTCTTTATAGCCCGCCTTTTTAATCGCATCATAGATACTTGTTGAAAATGAGAATGAGGCAAAGTCTTGTTTAACAGCTTTATTTTTCATGTGGATAATGGGCTTTGAACAGAAGAGTCGTATTGTAACTCTTTTTATTTACGACAGAGGTAGTTTTTTTTGAGATGACGTGTCTGTATAAATATCATAAGAAGCAGTAAAATGAATAGACATAAAACAAAGTAAAATTTGAAATGAATAATAAAAACATAGATAACGAAAGTTTTGATTGGAGCACAAAAGACTATTTAAACTTTGGTCTTAAAAACCAATTATTAAAACATAATTACCATAAGTCTGATCTCTTCAAGGATGATGCATTGCTCGAACTATTGGATAAATATCCTCGTAAATGGTTACAGTGTTACACCATGGGAACAGATCCTGAAAACCATAGGGATTGGACACCCGTGCACATAGCTGATCGCTCAGGTACAGAAATTCTAGAGGCACTGCAAAAAGGTCGTTTTTGGGTTAACCTGATAAATATTGACCAATACAATCAAGATTACACTGATTTAGTGGATAGAATGTATCAGAAAATAGGCGCTAACTGTCCTCAGATCACTCAAATTAAAGGTTCTTTTAGTGCATTATTAATCTCATCACCCGGTGTGCAGGTTTATTATCACCTTGATACCGATGCCAATATGTTATGGCATTTAAAAGGTGTCAAGAAAGCTTGGGTTTACCCTTCAAAAGATGAGCGTTTCGCTCAACAAAGTTATATTGAAGACATAGTCGGGCAAGAGCGCCATGAGAATATACCTTATCAAAAATGGTTTGATGATCATGCCTTTCATGCCGAATTACATGCGGGTGACTTGATGAGTTGGCCTCAACATTCCCCGCACCGAATAGAAAATGTCGGTTTAAATGTGTCATTGACCACCAGCTATGCTTCAAAAGAAAGCCGTCGATTAATAGGTGTTTATGGCGCAAATCATCATTTCTTAAAAAGATTAGGTATTAAAAATCGTTCTCTTGAAACGGTGGGGTTGATTCCTACTTTTAAAGAATTTAGCTACCTAGCTTTCAACAAGTTAGGTTTACTAAGAAAAGGGAAACGTATGAGTACCTATATTTCAGATATTCAAGTTGATCATAAAAGTAACACAGGAATGAGCCAGCTTGATACTAAGTGTCGTACTTATTTTTCTTATGAATAGACCTTTGCGCGAATCGGCGACAATACAAACAGTACGCTCTAATAATCGAATATAACCACTTTTAGAGGTTAAGTAATTGCTTAACTTTTTCTTTAATTGGCCCGTGAATTACTTTATATGCGTTAAACTTGAAGCCACTTTTATCAAATGATAAATTGTACATGGTTTCCGATGTGCCAGAATAGCGTCTTTTATACGTTGTTTCTTCATCAGAGAACATAAAGTTAAAGTACTTTACTTTTTCGTTATCGATACTGTTTGATATTTCTTGTGTAAGCATAGTCGTTAAAAGCGAATAACGATGTCCAGTTTCAGTTTCAAATCCGCTTTGATAAGCATGTACGGTATTATCATCCACAAATGAATAAAGTGCTGCAACAGGCTTATCACCAAAGCGTAGAATCCTTAATGAAATGGTTCGCTCAGCGTTATTATTGCTTAAAATCAGTTTGCTTATTTTACGGTGAAAACTAATAAAGCTATCATTTTTAAAAGCACTAGGTTCATCTAAATGCTCTCTTCTTGTTAGATTTAAATCAGCCAAAATGGATATCGCTTGATCGCAATCTTTTTCTGTTTTAATGGTTTCTATTGTATATTCTTGTTCACTTTCTAGGCGTGAAAAAGTTCGGGTGATATTGTTGCGCATTTTCTTTTTCAAGCCCATCAAATATTCTTTATAGGTTTCTGGTAACGCAATTAATGTACGAAAGCCATAAGCTTCCGCTGTTTTTACAAGAGAGCTTTTTTTGCCATCAAAATTATTTTCAAACAGTCGAGATAGATGTGCGTTTTCCAAAGTGAATTGAAACTTTATGCCATCCCATTTTGTATTGTTTTGCTTTAAAAATTTAGAAAAAGCTTGAATTACTGCTGTTTCATAGCCGGGTATAATTAACAAGTCCATGTACTCACCCATGATGGAACTCCCATCCATCTCACCCGTACCTAACATGATGAGCTGCCTACTGCAGGGGAAGTATCGTTTTGGATCAGATACTATCTGTAAAGGCGCTAAACCAATTAATTTTCCTTCATTATCAGTATATTTAAGAATATGAAGCTGACGTTTACCATCGTCTTTATAAATATCCCACCATGTGTACAACCAATCCCATGATGTAAATAAATTACCCTTCGAGGAATTATCATTAAGTAAATTCCACTCATCACGAAGTGCATAGAATGCATCATTCGTAGTCACGACATCGACTTTGTTATTTTGTTTTAGCAAAGGTGCACTCAGCGTAATTTTATTAGTATAATTTCTGGTCATTACTTACTCATAAAGTATTGTTTTATTCATGGTCTATTTTCGTTAGTATTTTTATTATACGGCAAGCTTATTACACACAATTGTTTTAACTTAACGTATAGTGACAACTGGTCGCAAAGCTATGACAAATAAAGGCATCCGCTGAAGCTATTCAATAAGGCTAAAGAATCTGTTATGTTTACAGGGTAATAGCAGTATCGAGTCATGGGATTTTAGCTGTAATGTTGATCATATTTTGAAGTTTGTGCTTCTTAGT
>CAYTRF010000186.1:0-4073 GCA_964440065.1 uncultured Cocleimonas sp.
AGTTTTGTAGGTTGGATAAGTTTACGCCATCCAACGCATGTGAGAGACTGATACTATGTCAAACTATCGTCGTAGCAAAATTTCGGGTGGAACCTATTTTTTCACCGTTAATCTTCTAGAGAGAAATAAAAGCTTACTGATAGATCATATTGATGATTTGCGTACAGGCCATTATCAACACTCGAAAAAGAAAACCTTTTCATATTGATGGCTGGGTTGTTCTTCCTGATCACATGCATTGTATTTGGACACTGCCTGAAAATGATTCGGATTATTCAGGTCGATGGAGAGAAATAAAAAAGTCTTTTTCGAAATCAATTCCTAACGTTGAATATCGTTCAGAGTCAAGGATCAGAAATAATGAAAGGGGTATTTGGCAGCGTCGCTTTTGGGAGCATACTATTCGGGACGAGTGTGATTATCAAACACATATGGATTATCTGCATTATAACCCAGTAAAACATGGTTTGGTTGATGCCGTTTATAAATGGGAATATTCCAGTTTTCATCAATGGGTGCAACAAGGTAACTATACCCAAGATTGGGGTAACGATATTGTGTTGAAAGTAGGTGAGAGAGGTTAAAAAATGTTAAGGGTATCTCTGATTAAGGCTTCATTTGTGTGATGTTAGATGGCGCTGCGCTTATCTAACCTACGAACTTATCTAACCTACGCCGCTTTCTCTCTGTTAAGAAAAAAAGAGTGAAAAGTGGGGGGGTGTACTTTTTATTGATATAGAATGCTTTATATGAATAGTAAAGCAACTCCCCCTCTTATCATGGGAATCCTAAATATCACACCTGATAGCTTCTCCGATGGTGGTCAATATAATAAACCTGAAGAGGCAGTCCAACGTGCGTTGGAAATGTTGGAAGAAGGTGCTGATATTATTGATATTGGCGGTGAGTCTACGCGACCTGGTGCAGAGTCTGTGTCATCAAAAGAACAAATCAAACGTGTGGTAGCTGTGATTGAAGGCATCCGTAAAACTACTGATGCTTTGATTAGTATAGATACGACTCATGTTGAAGTTGCAAGAGCAGCTTTAAATACAGGCGCAAATTGGATTAATGATGTTTCAGCGGGAGAAGATGCATTATTAGGGAGTAAGAAAAATGGCTCTGAGGAAATGCTGTTACTTGCCGCCGAAATGAACGTCCCCATCGTGCTAATGCACCGCCAAGGGGTTTCGCGCACCATGCAAGATGACCCACAATATGATGATGTGGTTCAGGAGGTTTGTGATTATCTTCAAGAACGTGCTTCTATTGCGATTAAAAATGGCGTGCCTGAGGAGAATATTATTCTTGATCCGGGGATTGGGTTTGGTAAGTTATTGGATCACAACTTAGCGTTAATGGCAGATTTATCCGCCTTAGTTGCTTTGGATTATCCTGTTTTATTAGGCAGTAGTCGCAAGCGTTTTTTAGGTGAGATTATTAAGGAAGACGATCCTGAAAAGCGTATCGCCGCGACCTGTGCTACAACTGCTTTAGGGGTTAATGCAGGTGTGGAGATTTTTAGGGTACATGATGTCATTGAAAATCGTCATGCGGCGGATATTGCTTGGGCGGTTAAAAATGCTTGAAGAAATTCTTAAATATTGGTTTAGTGATAAGCTTAAACCGTACTGGTTTGCATCCACACCTGAATTAGATGCCGAGATGAAAGATAAGTTTCTAACACTATGGGAGCAAGCAAAAGCGGGTGAAAAAGACCATTGGAAAGAGTCAGGAAAGGGTTGTCTGGCACTTTGTATTGTCTTAGATCAACTGCCTTTAAATATGTTTAGAGGTGATCCAAGAAGCTTTAGTACTGAGCAACAGGCCGTTGAAATAACTAAATTTTCTATTCGAAAAGGTTTCGACGAGCAGGTTAGTAATGATCGTGTTTCTTTTTTGTATATGCCGCTTATGCACAGCGAAAAGTTGGCGGATCAAAATTTAGCTGTAGCATCTTTTGAAAAAGCAAACTTAGTAGGAAATATCCGCTTTGCCAAACATCATCGTGGCATCATCGAAGAGTTTGGAAGATTCCCACATCGCAATAAAATACTAGGTAGAGAAAGCACTCAAAAAGAATTGGATTATTTAGCTTCTGAGCGCGCATTTACGGGTTAATTGACTATACTAATCCTATAGATGCTCCTGCAAAAAATCATGGAAAAGTGGGGGGGTGTGCTTTTACTTCATTTTAGCCTAGGATTACTCTATTGAGTCAAAATACAGTTACTTCACCATCAAAACAAGCAACTGATCAGCGCGTAATAGCCTTGTGGAAGCGTTTTGGGAAAACCGCAGGTGGTCGTCGATTATTCAATTTTCTATTAGCAAGAGCTGTGCCGTATTCAGGAACAATAAAACCTCAAGTTCTCAGTATTGATAATGGATACGTTAAAATTGCTTTGAAAGATAGGCGTATTATTCGTAACCATTTAAACTGTGTTCATGCTATTGCCTTGGCGAATTTAGGTGAGTTGGCCAGTGGTTTAGCCATGTTGTCAAAAGTCGACTCGAATACTCGTGCGATTGTGGTTAATTTAGAAATTGAATACCTAAAAAAAGCACGCGGTGAATTGCTCGCGATAGGAAAAGCGAATCCGCCTGATGTTATTACAGAATCGACAAAAACCATCGTCGAGGCTGATATTACCGATAAAGAGGGCGATGTGGTTTCTCGCTTGAAAGTACATTGGTTGCTTTCACCGAAACCGCCGAATCCAACGGAGAAAAGCATCTAATGGCTTCCGTTCTCGAAACACCATTTACGCAACACGTAAATGTCGAAGTGCCACTAATTTGTGGACCGATGTACCCTTGTTCAAACTACGAACTGGTCGCGGCTGTTTCAAAAGCAGGTGCCATTGGTATTGTACAACCTGTATCTTTAACCTTTGTACACAAGCAAGATTTTAGGCAAGCATTGCGTGATATAAAAGCTGTGACAGACAAACCCATAGGGATGAATGCTTTGATAGAAAAATCATCCAAACGCTATCACGATAAAATGGTGGAATGGGTGGATATTGCATTGGAAGAGGGCGTGCGTTTTTTTATTACCTCGCTAGGTGATCCTAAATGGGTGGTGGATACGGTCTCAAAACACGGTGGTATTGTTTACCATGATGTGATTAACCAAAAGTTTGCTCAAAAGGGGATAGATGGTGGTGTAAAAGGATTGATAGCCGTCAATAATTGGGCTGGAGGTCATGCAGGACCTACTAGCAAAGAACAACTTTTTGATGAATTAAAAGGTTTTGATGTGCCTTTAATCTGTGCAGGAGGCATTGGCAACGAGGCGCAATACCTCGAAGCCATGCAAATGGGGTATGATGGTTGTCAGCTTGGTACACGTTTTATCGCCACTAAAGAATGCAATAGTAGCGAAAGTTATAAAGAGGCTATATTAAAAGCCAATGCTGATGATATTGTGTTAAGTGAAAAAATTACGGGAGTTCCTGTTTCTATTATCAATACAAGCTATATTAAAGAGCAAGGTACAAAAGCAGGGAAATTGGCAAGTTGGTTATTAAAACATCCTAAAGGAAAGCACTGGATGCGGATGTTTTACACGATACGCGCGGCTTTTCAGTTACGAAAGTCATCTTTAGATGAGTCGGCAGATAAAGAATTTTGGCAAGCAGGTAAAAGTGTTTCGGGTATCACCGAAATAGAATCTGCAGGTGATATTGTAGAGCGATTCAAACAAATATTAATGAATACTAAGAAGTAAAATAAAAATATAGACAAAGGAGATAAAAATGGAAAAAGTATGGTTAAAAAATTATCCAGCAGGCGTGCCTGAGAATATTGATGTCAATGAATACAAGTCATTAGGCGATGTATTTCATAAATCAATTAAGTCTTTTTCCAGTCGTCCCGCTTATACCAATCTAGGAAGAACCATCACTTTTGGTGAAGTAGATGAGCTGACAAAATCTTTTGGTGCTTATTTAACCCATCATGCGGGCTTAAAAAAAGGCGATCGAATCGCCATTATGATGCCTAATTTGATGCAGTATCCCATCGTGTTATTTGCGGCATTACGTGCAGGATTGATCGTAGTCAATACC
>CAYTRF010000187.1:0-4019 GCA_964440065.1 uncultured Cocleimonas sp.
GATCTCTTTAATTTTGATGCCGCGATCATCTAATTTGCGTAAGAATTTTTTAGACGTGTAGACGGTTTTTATTTCAGCTTTTTTGACAGCACCTTGAATAGCTTCTTTACTCGAAGTGAAGTTAAGATTAACCACCGTTTTACCTAATGCTAGAACAGCCATATTAGTAATAGCACCGCCGACACTGGCTGGCACTAATATGCCAATATTTTGTTCGGGACTTTTCTTGGCGATTAAACCTGTAAAAGCAAATACACCCGTTATAAAGCGATGATGACTGATGGGCTCACCAGTAACATCGGTTGCTGCCATGCGAAAACTGTGGCGTTTTGCTGTTTTTAGCCAGCTCACTGGAATAGGGTCAAGCATATTGGCGTAGCTTTGCCATGAGGTGAAAGATAAATCGAAGACGCGTCTTTTAAGCTCATCAACATCCGTATCAGCAGGCATCGGTTTACCAAAGGCAACAATAATATCGCGCTTAAAACCTGATTGGCGTGCATCTTTAAGGAAACCGCTAGAGCGTGAAAAACGACTGCCCCACAAACCGTGTAAATAGAAAGGCACAATTTTGGCACGAGTTCCTTGGATTGCTCTTTGATAACCTCTCTTAAAGGTTGAAAGCTGACCTGTGCGACTAATGGCTCCTTCAGGAAATAAACACACCGCGCATCCATCTTTAAGCAGTTGGTTTATGGTTTCTATAGAACCAGCGCTATTGCCACTGTTGATTGGAACGGCGCCAAACATTTTAAGAAACCCTTTTAAATACCAGCGCTCATAAAAACCTCGTTCAATAACAAAGTGTAGAGGACGAGGACTGGCAATTTGCACCAATGCCCAATCGACAAAGCTGATGTGATTACCTAATAATAATACGCCGCCAGAGTGAGGTAAGTCTTCAAAACCTATTACCTTCATTCGATAACGTGCAGCAAACAGTCGCGCGATAATGAAGCGCAAGAGTGACTCGGGAATTTTTACAATGGTGTACATAGTGCCAATAAGAGCAACCACAAATAATCCCCATAAAAGCGATGTGCTACCAACATGGAAATAACTAAGTACCGTAGTAACAACCAAAAACAGCAACATGGTACTAAATTGAATCAGGTTACTAGAAGCAAGCACACGTCCTAGCTGAGTGGTTTTGGTGTGATATTGCATTAAGGCATTCAAAGGAACAACAAAGAATCCTCCCATAATGCCGAGGAATAAAAAGTTAAGCGCTTGTAAAATATGAGAATCAAAAACACGAATGAGTATTAACGAAATGGTAATACCAATAGCCCCCACAGGTACTAAGCCGATCTCAATGTGGTTACGAGAAACGCGTCCAGCCGTGATTGAACCAATCATAATGCCAATACCCGCAAACGCCATAATACCTTGTACAACAGCAGTGTTCGTTAAGCCTAAAAATTCTTTGGAATAAGCGGGGTATGAGGCGAGCAACACCTGGGAAATTGCCCAAAAAACCGCCAACCCTAAAATAGATAACCAAATATAAGGATGACGTTTAACGAGACGTATATTTCGTGCTTGGGTGCGTCCATGGAAATAGTCATCCCAGCGAAAACGCATTTTTTTCTTGTTTGATACTTGTGGCAAGCGATAGGCAAGAATTAATTCAATAATTGATAAAGCAACCAATATCCAACCCAAAGGAGCAATTAATTCAATCACTGCATTCTTATCCGTTACATTATTACTAAAAACAAAACCCTTGATGAATTTTTCAAACAAAATGGAAAAGAAAAAAGTACCCAATAAAATTCCTGTGGTCGTAACCGCTTGTAATAAGCCATTGGCTTGGGCTAAACGGCGATCACCTACCAACTCCTTTACATAACCATATTTTGCAGGTGAGTAAAATGCGCTTTGTAATGCTAATAAGAATGTCATTCCAAAGGCAAACCAAAACCAGCCTTGGTAATAACTAAAAGTGATCAATAAAGTTATACCAACAGCAAACCATGCGCTGACTCGCATAATCTTATTTTTAGGGTATTTGTCTGAGATATAACCCGTGGGTGTAAATAGCAATATAAAAGGCAATAAAATTAAGGCATTAATAATAGAGCTGTAGATGATCAGTTCAGAACCATCATAGTTTTTGAAGATGGTATTCTGAATAATGATTTTATGACCTAAATCGACAAAGGCATTGAGAAAGGCGACAGCTAAGAAGGTAAAAAGACCGGTTACTTTTAATGCATTCTTCATAGGGATTGGTTTCCTTGTTGTTACAACATTGTAACAACTTCTCTATATTCTAGCTTCGTTAAGCTACAGTTTAGGTGAGATAATGTAAAGTCGGTGAAAATCTATAATAAATATTTAAAAGGGGAAGAAAATGGGGGATTTTATAGGGGCTATGGGAATAATGAGTGTTCCTTTAATTATTAGCTCAATTGTTGCAGTGGTTGTTATCTTAAGCTTATTTCTAACATTAAAGAAAAGCAAAGTAATGCCAGAAAATATTACAAAAAAAGCACAGCAACTTGCTACATCGTCTAACAAAGTTAAATCTTCTGATATACAGAATATCCGTGAGAGCTCATTAATTGGCCGTGTTTTTGCCGAAGCCTTTGAAAATGCTGGGCAGCCTCGTCATGTTTTAAAGGAAAATGTAGAAGAAGCAGGTCGGCATGTTGTTCATACCATGGATAAGTACATGACAGCTTTAGGTACAGTCGCAGCAATTGCACCGTTATTAGGGCTTTTGGGAACGGTTGTTGGCATGATAGAGGTGTTTAGTGTCATCACAGCTCAAGGTGTTGGTAGCCCAACAGAATTAGCAGGTGGTATATCAAAAGCGCTATTAACTACCGCATTTGGTATCGGAATTGCTGTACCAGCCTTGATCTTTCATCGCTACTATCGGAGTAAGATCGATGATTATGCTATTGAAATGGAAAAGTCAGCGATTAAAATTGTTGAAATGGTTTCCGCTCCTGCGCGAAGAACAACAGATGTAAAGACTTCAGCCTTGTCTTCTAATGAAACTGCGGCTGCAGTTATGAAAAAACGTCAAGCTGTTGCAAAAAAACAGGCAGCAGCGCTTAGCGAAGGTCAGGTAGCATGAACTTTCGTAAAGGCCTAAGTGATGATGTTGAGGTTAACCTCACACCATTAATTGATGTGGTTTTTTTATTGTTGATCTTCTTCATGGTAACCACCACATTTGATCGCGATGCTAAAATTAAAATTAATTTGCCCACGACACAAAATGCCGTAGCATCCGCTCAAAAACAGACTATGGAATTACTTATTGATAGCCAAGGTCAGTATTTTGTAGATGGTAAAGAAGTTATAAATAATAAGCCAGAAACTTTATTTAGGGCGATGAGTCAGGCACTTGATGAGCGTGGAAGTAATCCGCCACTTGTAATAAGTGCTGATGCTAATAGTAATTACCAGTCAGTTGTAACAGCAATGGATATCGCGGGACGACTTGGCTTAACTAATTTTTCTATGGCGACATCTCAATCTACTCGTAAATAATTACAACTGCTTTTATAAAAATAAAAGGAAAGTGATGAGATTGTGTCCTATTTAATTCGTGTTCTAGGTTGGTTTAATTACACACATTAATTTGAGACTTTTCGTACTCATTAGGAGTTTTATACCCCAAGGTTTGCGCGCGCGCAAATTTACCACAATTACCACCTATTAAAAGAGATAGAAAAGTTACCGAACTTACCGACTATAAAAAAGAATCATGGTTAAGCTTCTTGAGTCCCTAAAAAGAGTAATGAGCCTCGACTAAATATCGGGGCTTTTTTACGTGCTGAAATTATGAAAACAACAATAATAAAATAGTAGAAAAATAGCGTGAAATTGAACCGTTGGTAGCTATTTAATGTTCGTTCACTGCCGTATAGGCAGCGTAGAAATTTCTCGCTCCATCGTATCAGGATCTTAAAATGTTCACTGCCGAATAGGCAGCTTAGAAAGAGAGAATCCCATGCGCGTGCCGATTTTCTGTGTTCACTGCCGAATAGGCAGCTTAGAAA
>CAYTRF010000188.1:0-4017 GCA_964440065.1 uncultured Cocleimonas sp.
GTCTGAATATTAAGGACTGAATAGAGCATCATTAAATAACAGTCGCATTTTTAATGTGATGTACTAATAGGTTATACTAGAATTCTTCGTATAACCTATTAGTCAGTTTGGATTAGTTATGAAAACAGATACTCAAGATACCTCAGTAAAAACTAAGTTAATTATTGGTGGTTTACTGTTACTTGCGATGGTGGTAACACGCGGTAATATTTCAGCACACCTACAAGATGCCTCGTGGGCCATCTTCTTTCTGGTTGGTTTTTATCTGCGTGGGGCGTTATGTGGGCGTTATGCCTTTCCTTTGTTTTTTGCGGCTGCGTTCATTATTGATTTAATTGTGATTGATGCGCAAGGTGGTACGCATTATTGCTTTACTCCTTCCTATCCTTTCTTGATTCCTGCTTACGCTGCAATGTGGTTTGCGGGTCGTTGGTTTGCGAATCAGTATCAAGAGAATGCATTAGGTTTAATTAAGTTTGTAGGCGCTGCATTTGTTGGAGTTGTTGTTTGTTTTTTGATTTCAAATATTGGCTTTTACTTCTTTGCAGGCAAGTTCGAAGCAATGAGCATTATTGAGTATGCGCAAAGTGTTGCTAAATACTTACCAAGCTATTTGAGCACAACAGCCGTTTATCTGGGTTTTACTGCGTTACTACATTTAGCAATCACTTATGGGCGTAAGCTAGGTTCTCATGCTCATTCGTAACTAATTACAATTTTGAATTATTTAAGCCCTAACATCAGTTAGGGCTTTTTTATATCCGGTAAAATTATGGCTAATAAAAATATAGATAAGAACCAAAAACATAAAAAGCGTATGGAGCGAAAGAAACGGGTAATCGATGGGAGTATTGCAAAAGCCAATAAAGAGAAAGGGTTGCTACTCGTACTCACTGGTAATGGTAAAGGTAAATCCAGCTCTGCTTTTGGTATGGTAGCGCGTGCGCTAGGACATGGAATGAAAGTAGGGGTTTGTCAGTTTATCAAGAGTCGTACTGATACGGGAGAGGAAGCATTCTTTAGTAAGCAAGAGAACTGTGAATGGCATGTGCTGGGTGATGGCTTTACTTGGGATACACAAGATCGTACGCAAGATATTGAAACATCTGAAAAAGGCTGGGCGGTGGCACAGAAAATGTTCGGTGATGAAAGTTTTGATTTGATTGTGCTGGACGAGCTAACGTACCTGTTAACTTATAAATACTTGAATTTAGAAAGTACTTTGGCTGATATTCAATCCCGATCTGCCATGCAACACGTAGTTGTCACAGGGCGCGCTGCTAGTAAAGAACTAGTAGAAATAGCAGATACGGTTTCTGAAATTGATGATGTAAAACATGCTTATCGTGATGGAATTCAGGCGCAAAAAGGGATAGATCTTTAGAGTATGGTGTTTCATTATTTTCACGAAACGGCAAAAATAGGGAAGCGTTTTTCATAATTAAAACTTCTAAAAAATAAATGCACTGATTATAACGCTACCCAAAAGGGATAGGTAAAAGTTATTTTTGGGTATTTCCTATATGGTTAAAGGCGCCAAAAGCATCATTTTTCTAAAAGTAAGACATTGTTTGTATAGTTGTATCAAACATCATTTCATCACCAGTATGATTGTGTCTTAAGAGGGTAATATCACTAGTTAGGTTTAATTAAATTAATAAGAATCAAGCATATAAGTTTACTTTTTTAATTTCTGTTTTAATTAAGCTAGCGTCATATTAGGGGTTAATGAAGGATTATAGTGAAGTTGTTGCGCTTGATATATGAGGCAAAAAAGCGGTAAACGTGCTTGTTTTGCTTCTATCTCTATTAGTATTGTTAATAAGTGGTAATAAATAACATTTAGAGATTGTATTGTGCAATTTTAATGGAAATGATACCGTGTTTGCTACATAATATACCGTTTTTTGAATTATAACCGCTACTAGGAGTATCGATAAAATGTTCACTACTAACCCATTCGCACAATTGAATGCGGCATCCCCCGACTTATTTACACCAGGAGTTATGCAAGGCTTTATTATCTTGATGATCCTTTTTGTTATCGGTGGGACAATATTTGATGTGCTACATAAAAAGAGTGCTAAGTACTTTTTTGAGAACACAAAAAATGGCAAGAAGAATGCAAAACGTGAAGTAAGTAGCGGCGAGAGAAAATCACTACTTGTTAAAACTGTTGCAAATGAAGTTTTAACATCTTCAGAGTTTTCAAATCAAAAACGTAGAATGTCTCATCTTTTGACAATGTACGGTTTCATTATCTTTGTAGCAACGACTGCTATTATGATTTTTGGATACCCAACAGTAGCCGATGATGCGCCTGCAATCTGGCCAGTATTATGGCATATAGGCGCTTTGATGCTTTGTGTTGGTGGTTACTGGTTCTGGTTTGCTATTCGTGTAGATGTAGCTGCTGAAGGTAATCCTTGGTACAAAATTAATCCTCGTGCGGATATGTTTATCCTTTCGTTGCTTGCGACTTGTACTTTCGCGCTGCTTTGGTCTTTCACTAACGGCATGGGTATATTCCTTGCTTTATTTGTTTTTTCTGCTGTTATCTTATTCGGTGGCGTGATCTGGTCTAAGTTTGCTCACATGTTCTTCAAGCCTGCAGCGGCTTATGAGAAGAGAGTTGTTTGGGCTGAAGGTAGTAATGAAGGTCTTCCAGCTGATTTTGATGTGGCGAGTGCAGAAATTCACCAGAAATTCCCTGACATTCCTACCTACATGGGAGAGAAACCTGTTGATATGGGTCCAGGTATTAGACGTTCGGGTACTAGCAATTATTAATAGTTAACAGTTAAGAATTAGACTACTTTTTAAAAATTATTTAAAGGATTTATTATGCCTACGTTTGTACAAATGACCCGTTGTGATGGTTGTGGCGAGTGTGTTGATATCTGTCCATCTGACATCATGCATATCGACAAAACAATTCGTCGTGCTTATAACATTGAGCCCAATATGTGTTGGGAATGTTACTCTTGTGTAAAAGCTTGTCCACACCATGCGATTGATGTTCGTGGTTACGCAGACTTTACACCATTAGGAAGTTCTGTTCGTGTACACCGCGATGAAGAGAAGGGTGTTATCGCCTGGAGAATCATCTTCCGTAACGGAAAGAAAGACATGGAGTTACTTGCTCCTATTACAACTAAGCCCTGGGGTGTTGGAATACCAGACCTTAATACAGCTTCAGAGCCAAGTGATGATATGCGTAACAGTCATCTGCTTTACAACGAACCTAAATATATTCGTATGGATGAAGGTGGTTTGCATACGCTTAAATCTAATAAACTAGTGATGAAAGAAGGAGTGTACTACTAATGGCTTACAAGACTATTGTCGAAGACAACATTGATGTACTTGTTGCAGGTGCTGGTTTAGGTGGTACAGGTGCTGCTTTTGAAGCAAGATACTGGGGCAAGGATAAGAAAATTATTATTGCTGAAAAAGCAAATATTGATCGTTCTGGTGCGGTAGCACAGGGTCTTTACGCGATTAACTGTTACATGGGTACACGTTTTGGTGAAAATAACCCAGAAGACCATGTACGTTATGCACGTATGGACTTGATGGGAATGGTTCGTGAAGATTTACTATTTGATATGGCTCGCCACGTAGATTCGGCTGTTCACCAGTTTGAAGAGTGGGGAATGCCAATTATGAAAGACCAAAAGACTGGCGCTTATTTGCGTGAAGGTCGCTGGCAGATCATGATTCACGGTGAGTCTTACAAGCCGATGGTTGCAGAAGCTGCTAAGAAATCAGCTGATAAAGTATTTAACCGTATCTGTGTTACGCATCTACTTATGGATGAGTCACAAGAAAATCGTGTTGCTGGCGCAGTTGGTTTTAACGTACGTACTGGTAACTACCACGTATTTAAATCAAAGACTGTAATCGTTGGCGCTGGTGGTGCATCAAACATCTATAAGCCTCGTTCAGTAGGTGAAGGTGCGGGTCGAGTTTGGTATGCACCATGGTCATCTGGTTCTGCTTACGGTCTTATGATCG
>CAYTRF010000189.1:0-3992 GCA_964440065.1 uncultured Cocleimonas sp.
TGATGTGGAGAAAGCATTTACTCCCTTAGGTTTTGAGATACGGTGGAATTGCTTGCTAATCGAGGGAAAGCAAGCCCAGCACTAAGAATTGTTGGAAAAAGTGTCGGAAACAAAAAAGCAGCTAAAGGTCGCATAGACTTAAATAGCTGCTTTTTATACTAAAATGGCGCGCTGGGGAGGAATCGAACCCCCGACCCCCTGGTTCGTAGCCAGGTACTCTATCCATCTGAGCTACCAGCGCTTTGAGGCGCGTATTCTGCTTTCTTCATAGAAACAAGTCAAGAGAAAACCTATTCTTTTCTGTTTTTATCTAGACACATTGTAAAATTGAGTCTATACCTATAGAAGAGATACTTCTTATAACATGAACCAAGGAGAAAACAATGACAAAATTCCCAAATGCTCCACATAACTGGGATCCATCTGATGCAGAAAACATTGCAAAACAAGAAGGTATTACTCTCAATTCTGATGTTTGGGATTTAATAAATGCTTTACAGGGCTATTTTAAAACACATGATAAAGATAAAAGAAAACGTCGTGAAATAACAGATGCTTTAGAAGAGAAGTTTCACTCTAAAGGTGGAATGAAATTTTTATACAAGCTTTTACCAAATGGACCTGTTTCACAGGGCTGTGCGCTAGCAGGGATTGAAATTCCTGCGGGCAATGTCGATCGTTCTTTTGGTAGTGTTGTTTAGCTAGGCTACACAAAAAGCCCGACTATCTCTAGTGGGCTTTTTTATAGGGTAAAAAAGGAGGAAAATAGACAGTATTTTGTAGTCTGTTTTGTTAATCACTTTGTGCTACAAACTCCCAGCTAAATCAGAATTCCCTCTATTATAAACTTGCAAACACCTTAGAGGCCACATCCAAGGTTTCATTAATATCTGATTCCGTATGAGCGCTAGATAAAAAACCCGCTTCGTAGGCCGAAGGGGCGAGGTTAATTCCTGAATCTAACATCAGATGGAAGAACTTGTTAAAACGCTCAATATTACATTTTGATACTTGCGCGAAGTTTTCAATTTTATCTTCATCAGTGAAAAATAAACCAAACATACCTCCAACTTGATTACTGGTTAGTCCGATACCTTCATCTTTAGCTCTTGATAACATTCCTGAAACAAGTGCTTCTGTTTTTGCAGTTATGTCTTCATAAAACCCAGCTCGCGATATTATTTCTAATTGTTTTAATCCTGCTGTCATTGCTAGTGGATTTCCAGATAGTGTTCCTGCTTGATAAACTGATCCTACTGGGGACAGTTTTTCCATGACCTCTTTTCTACCTCCAAATGGTGCAGCTGGCATACCACCACCGATAATCTTACCCAGTGTTGTTAAGTCAGGTTTAATGTTATAAACCGATTGTGCACCACCTAAAGCAACACGAAAACCTGTCATAACTTCATCTAAAATCAGTAACGCGCCTGATTCATCACACACTTCTCTCAACGTTTGTAAAAAGCCTTCAGTGGGTGGAATACAGTTCATATTGCCCGCAACAGGCTCGACAATAATACAGGCAATTTTGTCGCCCATTTTTGCAAACAAATCTCTTACTTGTTGAGCATTATTGTAATCCAATGTAAGCGTCTGTTTTGCTAAGTCAGCTGGAACACCAGCCGAGTTAGGCTCACCAAATGTCAGCATTCCTGATCCTGCTTTAACTAACAGTGAATCGCCATGCCCATGATAACAACCTTCGAACTTTACAATGTCATCTCGACCTGTAAAGCCGCGTGCTAGACGGATAGCTGACATGGTAGCTTCTGTGCCGGAACTAACCATACGCACCATCTCAATGGATGGCATGAGTTCACATATTTTTTCTGCCATGGTAATTTCAATTTCAGTTGGCGCGCCAAAACTCAAACCATTTTCAGCTGCTGCTTTTACGGCTTCAATTACTTCAGGGTTTGCATGGCCTGCAATCATTGGCCCCCATGAACCTACATAATCGATATAGCGGTTTCCATCTACATCATATAAATAAGCGCCTTCTGCGCGTGCTATAAAGGGTGGTGTGCCTCCGACGCCTTTAAAGGCACGAACAGGGGAATTTACACCACCAGGGATAGTTAGTTGAGCTTGTTGGAATAGTTTTTCAGAGTTTTTCATGGATTTTTCAGTGTGAAAGAGGTGAAATAATAATCAAGGAGGGCTACTACTTAAGGGACCTCTGATCAAGTCTGATTATTTTTAGCTTGCTAAAACTGTCGCTATTTCCCACGAAGATCAGCGCAATAGAGTAACTATTACGCCTCACTTCGCGAAAAATAGCGACAATTTTTTCTGCGCTAAATTATAATCGACTTAATCAGAGATTCCTTAAGGAAGCTAAAGTACACCCCCCCACTTTTCGGTGTTTTTTTGCGAGTTCTAACTTTTAGTGTTTGAACCCGATGGACTGGTATATCGGTCATTTAGTTTCTGAACAAAATAGTCAATATTGCTACGGATATTATCCAATTCTTGGCGGGTTTTAGTGCCCCAACCCACTGGCGTGGACTTAAATATACTACGCCACCAGCGTGTGTTTTTTCTAAATGCAGCTTGAATATTACCGTATGACTCATCTGTGCTTAGGTGCTTAGCAACACCATTTACTAGCTTGCTACGAATGAATTGATGAAGTAAGAATGCGAGTAAGGCAACCGCAACGATACTTGCCCAGCAAAGCCACTTATTTTCTTTAAGATGGTTAAGCCATGGTGGATTAAAGTTGAAACCGTCCCAGTATCCCGCTACTACAGATAAGAAAATTAGCCCTGCGGTTAATGCTCCAAACACCACAACATCTGTAATAAGCACACGTTTTTTCCAACGTTTTATTGCCATTTCAACCTGTGGTACAGCTTGTTGTTCTATCTGATTTGATAAGGATTCCATACTACCAATAATGCGATAGACCCTTTCAATATTAATGTCTTCTATTCGTTTACTAATTTCTGCTTGGTCATTGTTATTTTTATTAACATAACGCTCCCAAACCGCTTCGTTTTCAACAGGTTTAGCTAAATCTTTATTAAAAATAACGTAAAAACGACCTGCATTTAAACCACTTTGTACGAGAGCTTTCTGCCATGCAGCTACGATATCTTCCATATTATCTTCTTTTGCTGATGTATCGATTTGATTCAGTATAAAGAGGAATTTACTGCTGTCATTACGTCTCTGCGAACCTTTTACTAAATGCTCTAGGGTGTCTTGCATAGCACCAGGCTCTGGGTGTCTTGCATCAAATAACACCAAAACCAGATCAGATAGGTCAATAATATGGTCAGTAATTTTAAGAGTAGCTTTGCGTTGTTCGTCTGCATCAAAACCGGGAGAATCTATCAAGATTTTACCTTTAAGTTTTTCACTCGGTACGGCTTTCATTTGCAGATAATTATCAATTCTCGCGCCTTCACCCTGAGTGACTTCTTCAATATCATCACTTATTTGATAAAACGGAAAACGTGGATCACCATCTAAAGCGATACCTGGCAAAGTACGAACTTCGGAATCACTGCTGTAAGTAATCACAGTAAAGCGATCATCTACAGCTTGGTTGCCGGTGTCTTGAACAGACTGCCCTAGAAATGAATTAATAAAACTAGACTTTCCTGCTGAAAATGTTCCTAACACAGAAACGAGTGGCCACCATGAAATTTGTGTTGCGTATGATTGGTCTGGCTCAATTAGTCCCATCTTCGTTGAAATTGAATCAAGCTCACGATATCGGTTTACCACTGAAACCAAAACGGGATTTTCTGTTTCTAAATGATCTTGTAAACGCACTAAGCGATTATGCATTCTTCTAGCAGGGGTCATTTCCAATGCTCTTATTTATTGTGAAAAATGTTAACTCAGCACAGTACAATTGCGATACTTGCTTAAAGTTAGTTCAATGATGCTGAAGTAACTGGCAAAGATAAGGCACTTTGATCGTTTGAGTAAACAGTAACGCCTGATGGTACTACCACAGGCTGAACAGGAACAGAGTA
>CAYTRF010000190.1:0-3985 GCA_964440065.1 uncultured Cocleimonas sp.
GCCTCCGATGTGGGTCAGCACCAAATGTTTGCGGCGCAATATTATAAATTTAATCACCCCAATCGTTGGATAAATTCTGGCGGCCTTGGCACCATGGGTTTTGGTTTACCTGCGGCAATGGGTGTGCAACTTGCACATCCAGAAGAAATGGTGAGTGTTATCACGGGTGATGGCAGTATTCAAATGTGTATTCAAGAGTTGGGTACCTGTAAGCAATACGACTTGCCTTTAAATATCATAAACCTGAATAACGGTTATTTAGGTATGGTGCGTCAATGGCAAGAGTTCTTTTATGAAGAACGCTATGCAATGACTTATAACCAATCTTTACCCGACTTTGTAATGCTTGCCGAGGCTTATGGGCATGTCGGTGTACGCATTGAAAAACCGAGTGATGTTGAAGGTGCTTTGCGTGAAGCAGTCAAAGATACCAAACGACTACATTTTCTTGATTTTGTGATAGAAGAGCAAGGTAATGTTTATCCTATGATCCCTGCGGGGTACGGTCACAATGAAATGTACCTTAATAAACAAGATGCAATTGATGATATGAACGGCAAGAAGAAATAAGTGGTTATAAAGAATGTTTAAGACTCATATAGAAGAGAAAGCGGTACGAACAAGGCATATTATTTCCATTTTAATGGAGAATGAGACAGGCGCATTATCGCGCGTATCAGGCTTGTTTTCGCAACGTGGCTATAATATTGAATCACTAACCGTAGCGCCAACGGATGACCCCACGCTATCGCGAATGACGCTGGTTACGAAGGAAAATGAAGCTTCAATCGAACAGATCATCAAGCAACTTAACAAGTTGATTGATGTGGTTAAAGTGATGGAAATGTCGGATTACGCACACATTGAACGTGAGCTTATGTTTGTCAAAGTTTCTGCAACCAGCATGGAAACCTGTGCATCGATTAAACGTATGGCAGATATTTTTCGTGCCAATGTAATTGATGTAAAAAACAAAATGTACACCATTGAGATTACGGGTCGTCCCGATAAGCTCGATGGCTTTTTGGAAACCATGGAAGATCATAAAATTATTGAAGTCGTACGATCAGGCGCGATGGGTATTACCCGTGGAAACAACGCACTTAAAGTGTAAATAGAATGTAAAAAAGTACACCCCCCCACTTTTCATCTATTTTTGGCATCTACAAAAAAACACCGAAAAGTGGGGGGGTGTACTTATTAGCGAATATTAGAACTTAGCAAATACTAGAAAGAATTAGATTAATTAAAGGAATATAAACAAATGAATATTTATTACGACAAAGATTGTGACCTATCAATAGTTAAAGGTCTTAAAGTAGCCATTATTGGTTTTGGCTCACAAGGTCACGCACACGCGGCTAACCTTAAAGACTCGGGTGTTGATGTAGTCGTTGGTCTTCGTCCTAACTCACCGTCAATTGAAAAAGCAGAAGCTTACGGTTTAAAAACTGCGGATGTACCAACCGCCGTTGCAAGTGCTGACATCATTATGATTCTAACGCCTGATGAGTTTCAGTCTGCTTTGTATAAGGATGAAATTGAGCCAAATATCAAACAAGGTGCAACGCTGGCATTTGCCCATGGTTTTGCGATTATCTACAATCAGGTTATACCTCGTGCAGACCTTAATGTCATTATGATTGCACCAAAAGCACCAGGTCACACAGTACGTTCTGAATTTGTACGTGGTGGTGGTGTTCCTGACTTAATCGCGGTTGAGCAAGATTCAACGGGTAATGCAAGAGCCATTGCACTTTCCTACGCATCAGGAATTGGTGGTGGTCGTACCGGTATTATCGAAACAACTTTTCGTGATGAATGTGAGACTGATCTCTTTGGCGAGCAGGCCGTCCTTTGTGGTGGTGCAGTTGAACTTGTTAAAGCAGGCTTTGATACACTTACAGAAGCAGGCTACGCACCTGAAATGGCTTACTTTGAATGTTTACACGAGCTTAAATTGATTGTTGATTTAATGTACGAAGGCGGTATCGCGAACATGAACTACTCAATCTCAAACAATGCTGAATACGGTGAGTATGTAACAGGCCCTAAAATTATCAATGAAGAGTCACGCCAAGCAATGCGGAATGCATTAGCTGAAATCCAAACGGGCGAATACGCCAAGAAGTTTATTGCTGAAGGTGCTGCTAACTATCCATCAATGACAGGTTATCGCCGTTTGAATTCAGAGCATGGAATCGAAGTAGTGGGTAAGAAGCTGCGTGAAATGATGCCGTGGATTACAGCTAACCAGTTAGTTGACACTGATAAGAATTGAGTCCGTCAGTTTAACCTAGATGATGTACTAGTTATCAATTTGGTGTTTAAAAAGCCTAGCTACTTGCTAGGCTTTTTAATGTGCGCTAATAAGACAACCGTTTATCAGCTTTAATGTACAATTTTTCTTTATAGGAATAGTATAACTACTAAACATACTTTAATAAAAATAAGACAATGAAAAACAGTAAATTCCACCTAGGCTTAGCGTGTTTATTTCTTTTTATTCCAGCGCCAACGTTGATTTATAATTCATTTAAACACTTAGATGAAAAAGGTTACATTCGTGTTTTAGATAGCAATGTATCAGGCATCTCAGCTGATTTATTATTGATGGCTATGATCGCCATTAGCATAAGTTTGTTTGTTTTTTCTTTACGAGAGCTTGGCAATAGCTTTATCCAGCAAAATATCAATTAATAAATTCCATGTGACTAATAGAGCTTCAGCTCAAATCAAAAGTTAGGCATTGTATCGCTAACTAAATAACTCATGATACTTTGCATGAGAACCTTGGCGCTGACTTCGAGCAGCTAAGATATAATTTTGAAGCATAGCCACGTATCACCCCCTTTCATCCGAAAGAAGCTTTTTCTTAAGTTACATTTTTGGAGCAATGGCAACCTTACTCTGTTGAGTGTTTATTCTACTGTTTTCATTAAGTGATTTCTTTAAACAAGCGTTTTATCCATTGCACACGTTGCTCTAAGGTCTCCATATCTTCGTATTCAAAATACAATTTGTCCTGCCCTTTGATTTTAAATTCCCACGGTCGCTGCTGAACAACTTGCATAATTTTCATAGGGTCAATATTGGGTTTTTCATCAAATAAAATTCGTCCGCCATCTTCCCCCATATCTAACTTTATAATACCCAACTTCTGGGCGATTTGTTTAAGGCGAGTGACTTCAAAGAGATTGACTAGAGGTTCAGGTAGTAAGCCAAAACGATCAATCATTTCGACGCGTAGGTCACGTAGCTTTTCAGCGCCTTGCGCACTAGCAATGCGTTTATACATGATGAGTCGGTTGTGTACATCGGGAAGATAATCATCTGGAATTAAAGCAGGAACACCTAAGTCCACGGAAGTTTGGGTTTGACGTGAATCCAGCTGCGGTAGTTTGCCAGCTTTTAAGGCTTTAACAGCACGTTCTAATAGGTCGTTATACATACTAAAACCAATTTCTTGGATTTGACCACTTTGATCATCACCGAGTAACTCACCAGCACCACGGATTTCTAAATCATGCGATGCAAGGGTAAAGCCAACACCCAAATCTTCCAATGATTCAATGGCTTCAAGACGCTTTTTAGCATCACCTGTTATGGTTTCTTTACTCGGTATAATGAGATAAGCATAAGCTTTGTGATGTGAGCGACCCACACGACCACGAATTTGATGCAGTTGTGCCAGCCCCAGTTTATCTGCTCGATTGATTATGATGGTATTGGCATTGGGCACGTCGATGCCGCTTTCGATAATCGTTGTAGCCACTAGCATCTGAAAACGTTGATGATAAAAATCACGCATGATGCCTTCAAGTTCACGCTCAGGCATCTGCCCATGAGCAAAACGAACTTTTGTATTGGGTAAAATTTCGGCTAAGTCATCTGTCATTTTCTGGATGGTTTTAACTTCATTATGCAAAAAGTAAATCTGACCACCACGCGCCAGTTCTCGTGAGCATGCCTCTTGTATTAAAGC
>CAYTRF010000191.1:0-3974 GCA_964440065.1 uncultured Cocleimonas sp.
ATTATTTTCAACAGACTTCAAACGGATTTTGATTTGATTGGCTAACTCACTTTGGTATTGCCAATAGCGACGTAAATACAAAGTGCCATTATCTAAAATAAGGGGTTGGTAGTCTTCGGACTCGCCAACGACGTTTGTTTTTAATAATTGAGTTTGTTGCTCTGCGTTACAAGCATAAGCAATCTGCCCTTCGCGGGTGAGCTTACTGATTTCCAATACACAATCTTTTAGCGTTTGATTGGGTTCACCATTTAATCGCAGCATTAAATCAGCGAGTTGATAATCTAAGCGCTCATAATTTATTTCTGCTTGAACATCGTTTGGAGGTGCAGGGCTAGAAAAATCCATGCTGAGTTGCTGACTTGAGGGTTCCAATTATTTTAACCTAAGCCAGCCAATGGTTACTTTAAAATCATTCTTAATGCATCAGCATGTTCAGCGGCTTTGCGCCCTAAATCAGTGAGGTAGCCACCATCATCATTGGTGATTAAACCTTTACCGTGTAATTCTCTAGCTGCACTTATTAACTCTGGCGCAGCATTATTGTGTATTTTAATACCATCTTGTTGATTTTTTAAATTAAATTGATTGAGTAGGTTGAGTTCGTGGGCTTGGGCATCATTAAAAAACATAGTACTCCTTTAATTTTTGTTG
This sequence comes from uncultured Cocleimonas sp., assembly GCA_964440065.1. Classification (GTDB taxonomy): domain Bacteria; phylum Pseudomonadota; class Gammaproteobacteria; order Thiotrichales; family Thiotrichaceae; genus Cocleimonas. The sequence continues at coordinate 655 of CAYTRF010000191.1, forward strand.
TTTGATTTTAGTTGTTTGATTTTAGTTATTAATACTCTATAAACTATAGAATAACTTTACTAATTAGGCAATTATTCTGCCCATTCTAGAGTAATAATAAAGTGCGCGCCATGGCTTACATCACTTTGATGGATTTCTCCATTTGATGCTTTTAATAACGATTTAACAATACCCAGGCCCAATCCTGTACCACCTGTTTCTCGTCGTGTGGTAAAAAATGGCGTGAATATTTTTTGTTGGTTTGCTTTAGAGATACCAGTACCATTATCGTGAAAACTGATAAATACTTTTGAATTTTCAAGCGTGATGGATATATGTACTTGAGTTGCATCATGCTGCAAACTGTTATCACACAGATTCCCCAAGACACTCTGTAAAGCACTTTGGATAATGCGAACCTTTATATCCAATAGGGTTTCATCCTCAAAAACAATATTCAGACCTAATTCCTTATATCTTCCTTGAAGTTGCATCATCCCCTGCAATAAATTAGTAGTGTCAGATGAGCCTTGTAATGAATCTGCCCTAGCCTGCTCCAATAAACGATTAACCAACGATTTTAAGCGTTGCGTATCCTCTTGTAGATTTTTGATAAACCGTTGGCGTTGCTCCACCGTCATATCATCGCGATGTTCATCCAGTAATTCCAAACTACCTTGCATGGAGGTTAATGGAGTTTTGAATTCATGCGATACGTGGGATGCAAACTCTTGAATATAACGAGAACGTTCCTGTAAAGCCTGAGACATTTCAGCAAAGCTGTTTGATAGTTTTGCTAATTCATAAGTACCGGGTTGATGTAAAACTTGTACCGTTTCAATTTCACCTTTTGTGACTTTTTGAGTTTGATCGATTAACTCTCGTATCGGTCTGGATAATCTTGATGAAATGAACAGCACAATCAGACCCGTCAAAGCCAATAACAATATCGAAAACAAAATAACTTTCTCTTTAATACTATAAAGATGTTTTAGAATATTTTGAGGCGTTCGTGATAAGTACACCACGCCGTAAACTCGATTATTACCAATAATAGGAAATGCCGTAAAAACCCGAATGCCTGTACCACGACTGATAGAAGCAATTGACGGTGGTGGCTCATCAGAAATCCGTTCCCGAATTACCGAGGTGTACTTACCTTTTAAAGCACGTTTAACTTCATAAACATGCGCTAATGACTCGTTTAGTTCTGACCTACCTGCTACAACAATCCCGTTTTCATCTAAAATTCGGATACCTGCAAGAGTAAATTTCTGAGTGTTTCGTAGTATCCGTTGAATGCTTTTCCCCGCTTGTTGTGCTTGCGAGTAATTCGAGGTTTGATTATAAGACAGTGAAGCTTTGCTAGCAGGTCGGCGCGGTAAAACTTTATGCTTAGATAAATCTAGTTGCGGCTCAATTGGGGTAAATTCATAGGGAAAATCAATCTGATTCTTGCCAATTAATTCTTTATAAACCGTTGCTAAAACAGCCGATTGTACGATCAGTTCCGTTTCTGTTTTTCTCACTAAATCATTTTCATAAAAACGAAAAAAATAGAGACTGCCCAATGGTAATAGCAAAATCGAAAGCATCACCAGCAAAAGAATCGTTCGTAGCCGAAACAGCCGACGAAGTTTTGGTTTTGCGTTAATTATTCCTTTAGGCATGAGTACAATTAAAGCAGGGAAGACAGTTTATAACCCACACCATGTTGAGTTTCGATTATCGACTCACACCCCACTTCTTCAAATTTTTGACGGATATGTCGGATATGACTATCAATGGTGCGATCACTCACATAAACATTTTTTTGATACGCCGAGTCCATAATCACATCGCGGCTGAAAACACGTTTGGGTTGCTTTAACAACATTTCTAACATGGCAAATTCGGTAGCTGTTAAACTGATATCATGGTTTTGCCAATATACTTTATGTTGTTCGCTATCTAAGGATAAATCACCTTGCTTATAAACAATCGAATCTTGTGTAATGGTTTTATTTTGGGTTCGTTTTAAAATGGCATTAATTCGTGCGACTAATTCACGCGGGCTAAAAGGTTTGGTCACATAATCATCACCGCCGATTTCCAACCCTAAAATACGATCAATTTCATCATCACGCGATGATAAGAATAAAATGGGCACATCTGAGCTTTTACGAATCTCACGGCAACATTCTAAGCCGTCCATTTCCGGCATATTGATATCTAGAACAATCAAATCACTTTGTGATTGGGTGAATTTATCCAATGCCTGAGCACCATCATTGGCAAGCACCACTTGCATATTGGCTTTTTCCAATGCAAAGCTGATTACCTCTCGTATATGTGGGTCATCATCGACTACCAGTATTTTTTTGTGTTTTATCGTCATTAATCCATTAAAACACGATGCTATGCAAATGATGCATTTAAAATGTGCAGTTATTATGCAGAGTTAGTCTTTTAACAGCAGTGTTAACCTTACATCACTGCCCACCAAACGAATATCATCAATTTTAACATCTATCTTATCTTTCATCTGGCTCAGTGCTGGTAAGTTAAATAAACCTCTAGCGTTTGAGCCCATCAGAGTGGGTGCCATATAAATTACAATCTCATCAACTAAACCTGCTTCAATAAAAGCCCCACATAGCGTTGCACCTGCTTCGATGTGTACTTCATTAAACTGTTGATTTGCTAAATCTTTTAAAACGGCTTTTAGGGGTAACTTATTATTATTTTGTTCTAGTGTGGTGACCTTGGTATTTTTAAGCGCATTAAGAGTGCTAATTTTATCTTTACTAGTTGAACAAGTATAAACAATTACCTCACCTGCATTGTCTAAATTAAATAGCTTTGCTTTGGGTGAAATATTTAACTGTGAATCTAAAACCACTCGTGTGGGTTGGCGTAATAATCCATCTTCAATGCCTAATTCTTCTGCCGTGATGCGTACATTTAACGATGGGTCATCAGCTTCGACGGTGCCTATTCCCGTTAAAATCACATCGGCTTGAGAGCGTAATCGCTGCACATCTTGGCGCGCATCCGAGCCTGTTATCCACTGGCTTTCACCCGATGCCATGGCGGTACGGCCATCCAAACTCATCGCCATTTTTATGCGTACCCACGGCATGCCTGTTTCCATGCGTTTGATAAAACCTAGATTTAAGCTTTTGGCTTGCTCTTCCAATATTCCAACATTGACTTTAATACCCGCATCTTTAAGCTTTTGTATACCTTTACCCGAAACTTGGGGATTTGGGTCTTGCATAGCGATAACAACACGCGATATTTTGGCATCAATCAATGCCTTCGCACAAGGTGGCGTTTTACCTGTGTGTGAACACGGCTCT
>CAYTRF010000192.1:0-3953 GCA_964440065.1 uncultured Cocleimonas sp.
AAATAGACTCTTGTCCCTGCGTAAAAAGCTAACAAGAAAAAGCCTCGCAATAAGCGAGGCTTTTTCTTGTTATTCTACAATTTACTCACCAGCAGTCACATTGACAGCTGCAGGTCCTTTGTCACCATCTTCTGTATCAAAGTTAACTTTTTGGCCTTCTTCCAAAGACTTGTAACCGTCCATTTGGATCGAGTTGTAGTGTACAAATACATCATCACTGCCATCATCAGGAGCAATAAAACCAAATCCCTTACTGCTGTTAAACCACTTCACTGTACCTGTTGCCATTTCTGGGAACCTCATCAATATAAAATAATGCTGTTATAAAACATCTAATTAACTGCGTGCAAAGAATATCATATATTTTATAAAAATGCATAAAAGGCTAATAATTCTTATGGCAGGTATAAAATATTTAATAATAGCGATATATTGTGAAGGCTTTCCTTAACCATTATTAATGGCAGACTTATCAATATTACGTGCTTTCGTTTGCACTTTTTCTAACATTTTTCGTACAGCGCGTTCCGCGCGGTGACAGCCTAAATCAATGGCTGCGTACAAGTTTTCATCAGAGTCTTCTATAACAACAGTGGGTAATTTTTTCATGTCGACATGAATATGACAGTGTTTATCAATGCCACCTTTGGGGCCATTATCATCTGATAAATGCACCGTCACTTTTAAAATTCTATCACCATAATGATGAATCATTGCTTGTAATTTTTCTTGGGTATAGGTTTCAATGGCTTTTGTTAATGAAAAATCTCTTGCTTGTACATTGATCATATTTTGACTCTCCTTTTGGTTTTTTAATTTTGTGTCTACTCCATATAACTATAGTTTTAAATAATAAAAATTCAAGTAGTGACTTAGATCATAAATTTGATATCAAGTACCAAACTATTTCTAATTAATTAAGGGTTTTTCAGAGATTACAAAACCGTCTTCATCAACATAAATAAAGTCTGCAGGTTCAAAATTGAGTCCTGCAAAACTTATTGATACATTGGTTTTTCCAACACCATTTTTTTCAGTTTTTAAGGGGTGAGTACCCAGTGCCATGACACCTAAATCCATCTTTGCCATATCCACAGAATCACGGATACAACCATTGATGATAATACCATTCCAACCATTCTCGACGGCTTTAGCTGCTAGCATATCACCGAGTAGGGCGCGTCGCATGGAGGCGCCACCATCTATTACCAGTACTTTACCTTCACCATCAGAATGTACTTGATCCCGCACTAATTGATTATCTTCAAATAGTTTTAAGGTCACTATTTCACCATAGAATCGTGTTTTTTTACCGTAACTGTTTAGGCTAGTTCCAGCGACTTGTACTTCTTCACAATTATTGTTGGTGGTTTCCCCACAAAATTCATCTGTTAAATCAGCCGTTCTAAATGGCATGAGACTCCTCCTAATCTTATTTGAGACCTTTACTAACCCATTTCCATTCGCAGTTTTCACCTGCTCGAAGTGGGATAATTGTTTCCTTTCCTAAGTTATAGTCTAAGGTTTTAGGAATTTCCCATTTTTCTCTTGTTAATAATATTTTACTGTTATTTCGTTTCAGCTCATAGAAATCTGGCCCATAAAAACTAGCAAATGCTTCAAGTTTATCTAGCGCATTGGCTTTATCAAAAACTTCAGCATAAAGTTCCATCGCATGATAAGCCGTATAGATTCCTGCACAGCCGCAGGCAGATTCTTTTGCAGTTTGTGAATGCGGTGCGCTATCAGTGCCCAGAAAAAATTTAGGATTTCCGCTGGTTGCCGCTTTTATGAGTGCTTGTTGATGCGTATCACGTTTTAAAATAGGTAAACAATAATGATGTGGGCGGATGCCACCTTTGAAAATATCATTACGATTCATTAATAAATGATGCGCGGTAATGGTCGCCGCAATATTATCAGGAGCCGTTTTTACAAACTCAACAGCATCTTGAGTGGTAATGTGCTCCAGTACAATTTTTAAGGTAGGGAAATCATCCATCAATGGCTTTAAAATAGTTTCTATATAGACTTTTTCACGGTCAAAAATATCAATCGTTGGATCAGTAACTTCACCATGAATTAATAATAGTAATCCGGCTTGTTGTATTGCCTCTAAAGCAGGGTAGATATTTTTAATGTCAGTAACGCCATGATCCGAATGGGTAGTAGCACCCGCAGGATAAAGTTTTAGAGCCTGAATAATGCCACTCTCTTTCGCGTCTTTAATGGTTTCAGCATTGGTTTTATCTGTTAGATACAATGTCATCAATGGCTCAAAAGTTGAACCATCAGGCAAGCTATCAAGAATTTCTTGGCGATAGTTTTTTGCAAGTTTGGCAGTAGTAACAGGGGTTGCTAAATTAGGCATAATAATGGCACGCCTAAACTGTTTGGCAGTATCAGGAACAACACTTTTTAAAGCATCACCTTCGCGTACATGCAGGTGCCAGTCATCGGGCTGGGTAATGCTGATGCTATTGATGTTTTTAGTCATATAAATGTATTAAGTTACTATTTTATAACAAGGTTTATAAGGAATATCACTCGGTAGTTTCATGCGACTTTGTTTTACAAAGGAGGCTAGTAAGGTATCCATTTTAGCCATAATATCTTTGTCTCCACTTATCTCAAACAAACCATGTTTTTCGATGGCGCGGATACCATCATCCTTTACATTTCCAGAAACAATCCCTGAGAATGCACGGCGTAAATTGGCGGCTAACTTATGCGGAGGCTGATCTTTTTGAAGGTTCAAATTAGCCATATTTTCGTGGCTCGGCTCAAATGTTTGTTGAAAATCATGGTCAATTTTTAAAAGCCAATTATAGTAATAAGCATCGCTGTGTTCACGACGGAATTCTTTTACTTTCTTAATCCCACTTTTCATTTTTTGAGCAACAAGTTGAGGATCATCAATAATGATTTCATAATGTTTTTGAGCAGACTCTCCAAGGGTTGCGCCGATGAATTCATCAATTTGTTCAAAGTATTTGCGCGAGCTTTCTGGTGCGGTAAATATAAGAGGGAAGGGTAGATAAGCATTTTTCGGGTGCATTAAAATACCTAAAATGTAGAGAATTTCCTCAGTTGTTCCCGCTCCGCCTGGGAAAACAATAATGCCATGACCGACCCGTACAAAAGCCTCCAGTCGTTTTTCAATATCAGGCATGATAACTAAATCATTAACGATGGGGTTGGGCGATTCTGCCGCGATAATTCCTGGCTCGGTCATGCCTAAATACTGACCATCTTTAATACGTTGTTTCGCATGTCCAAAAGTAGCACCTTTCATAGGACCTTTCATAGCACCTGGACCACAACCAGTGCAAATATCTTGACCGCGTAAACCGATTTGATATCCCACTTCTTTGGTGTAATCGTATTCGGTACGAGAAATCGAATGCCCACCCCAACAAACCACCAATTGCGGTTTATCACGGCTGCGCAGAATATTGGCATTTCTAACAATATGGAAAACGGCGTTAGTAATGCCATCGCTATCATTTAGGTCAAACTTGGGGTTTTCGATGATCGATTCATAGGAATAAATAATATCGCGTAGTACCGAAAATAAATGCTCGTTGATGCCTTTGATCATTTTGCCATCGACAAAGGCATCGGCTGGTGCACCTCTAACTTCAAGTTTTAAACCACGATCTTGTTGAATAATTTCAATTTCAAAGGCTTTGTGTCTTTCCAGCAACTCTTTAGCATCATCGGTATAATTACCATGGCTGATTACGGCCAAAGAACATTGACGATAGAGTTTGTACAAGCCTGTTTTACTGCTATCGAGCAGTTTATTGACTTCAAGCTGTGAAAGTAAGTGGAGATGCTCTGTTGGTGTTATTCGTGCATCGATTAATGTATTTGTCATTTATGAAAGCCTTGTTGTGTCTGTTTACGCAAAAAAACAGGGAAAAGTGGGGGGGTGTGCATTCTATAGCACC
>CAYTRF010000193.1:0-3952 GCA_964440065.1 uncultured Cocleimonas sp.
TCCCTAGCAAAAGAATAAAGCTACTTAGAATTATGGGTAGAATGAATCGCATTAATCAGTGATATATATCATGTAAAAAGCTAATCTACGAGTATAGACTTAAGGAGCCTTTGATCAAGTACCATAAATTCTGGCAACGCCAAGTTTCCAAGTTCGAGGCATTGGTTTTAAGCAGTGTCATTCTATGGTTCAAACCAATAACGAAGAAGTTGTAAACCCGCAGAATTTTATGGGACTTGATCAGAGGTCACTTAAACACACGCAGACTAGTAGAGATTCACTTAATGTCAAAGCCCGATATAAAAGCCGTAAAAAAATACCTCTTAAGCCTTCAGGATGATATTTGCCAGCAACTTGCCGATGAAGATGGGGGTGCTGAGTTTGACGATGATATTTGGGAGCGAGAGCATAACCCTAAAAAACCAGGAATGACTGGAGGTGGTCGAACTCGCCTGCTGGTGGATGGTAATGTCATTGAGCAGGGTGGTGTTAATTTCTCTCATGTGTTTGGCGACAAGATGCCTGCATCGGCTACAGCACATCGACCTGAGCTTGCTGGTCGCACTTTCCAAGCTTTGGGTGTTTCGCTAGTTATTCACCCTCATAACCCCTATGTGCCGACGTCACATGCCAATGTGCGGTTTTTTATAGCTGAGAAAGAAGGTGAAGACCCTGTTTGGTGGTTTGGCGGTGGTTTTGATCTCACGCCTTATTATGGCTTTGATGAAGATTGTATTCATTGGCACCAAGAGGCCAAAAACTCCTGTGAGCCTTTTGGTGAAGGCGGTGATGAAGTTTATGATCGCTTTAAAAAATGGTGTGATGAATATTTCTATCTAAAGCATCGAGATGAACAACGCGGCATTGGCGGTCTATTTTTTGATGATTTAAACGAATGGGGTTTTGAAAAAACGTTTGAATTTATGAAAAGCGTGGGTGATGGATTTATTAAAGCCTATCGACCTATTGTGACAAAACGTAAAAAACTAAGTTACGGTGACAAAGAAAGAGACTTTCAACTTTATCGACGTGGACGCTATGTGGAATACAATCTAGTTTATGATCGCGGCACATTGTTTGGTTTGCAGTCAGGTGGTCGCACCGAATCAATTTTGATGTCGATGCCTCCTTTAGTGAAATGGAAGTACAACTATCAGCCCGAAAAGGGTAGCGAAGAAGCTAGATTATCTGATTATTTCCTTAAACCTCAGGATTGGATCTAAGCGAGCAGTCCATTTGTTAAATATAATTAACAGCAATTACAATCACTTATAATTTTTTACAAAAAATCATGTAAAAAAACACTGAAAAGTGGGGGGGTGTACTTTACATTTCCCTCTGATCATGTCTAATAGCGTCCTCCCAAGTTGTCCACAATTTCTGTGGATAACTCTGTGAATAAGCCTGTGAACTTCCTTTACGAGTCGCACTCTGTTCATATTTAACCTAAAGTGGTTAATTTTTAAGCACTTGATAATTTATATTTATAATCAATAACTTATAATGGTTACTTCAGAGACTTTGAGATAAAAGCTCGCGATGTAGTACTTTTTGGGCGAAAATAATGCGAAAAATGAGGGCTGTGCATAAATAGAGTGGCTTTTTTTCGGTAATGACTTACCATAAGCCCTTGTTAAGCCTACATTCATGTAAAAATGTATAATTTAAAAAAGTTATAAGGGTATTAAAAAGTGGTAAAAAATAATGGCAAATAACACCCCAAAAGTAGGTTTTGTTAGCTTGGGTTGTCCCAAAGCATTGGTCGATTCTGAGCGAATCTTGACTCAACTAAAGACAGAAGGTTATGAAATCGCATCTGACTATGCAGGGGCTGATGCTGTGGTCATTAATACCTGTGGTTTCATTGATTCGGCTGTTGAAGAATCGCTAGATGCCATCGGCGAAGCACTAAAAGAAAATGGCAAAGTCATCGTCACGGGATGTTTAGGCGCAGATTCTGATAAAGTGCTAAAAGCGCATCCTGATGTTTTGGCAGTTACTGGGCCTCATGCTTATGAAGAGGTGATGAATGCGGTTCACAAGCAATTAAAGCCACCCCATGACCCTTATTTAGATTTGGTTCCGCCTCAAGGAGTGAAGCTTACGCCAAAACATTATGCTTATTTGAAAATATCTGAAGGATGTAATCATCGCTGTTCATTTTGCATAATACCTTCATTGCGTGGTGATTTAGTGAGTCGGCCTATTGGCGATGTTATGCAAGAAGCAGAAAACCTGGTAAATGCTGGCGTAAAAGAACTATTGGTGGTATCGCAAGATACCAGTGCTTACGGAATCGATACAAAATATCGCACCGGCTTTTGGCAGGGTCGTCCTATAAAATCACATATCCAAGAATTAACTCAAGAGCTTTCGCAATTAGATGCTTGGGTGCGGTTACATTATGTTTATCCCTATCCTCACGTTGATAAACTCATTCCGATAATGGCTGAATCTATGGCTAAGCATTCTGATAGAGGCGTGCTGCCCTATTTGGATATTCCTTTTCAACACGCTAGTCATCGCATTTTAAAAGATATGCGACGCCCCGCTCATGCCGAGAAGGTGTTAACGCGAATTTCTAAATGGCGTGAAAATTGCCCTGATATTACCTTACGAAGTACCTTCATTGTGGGTTTTCCAGGTGAGACAGAAGAAGATTTTGAATTATTGTTAGACTTTTTAGGTGAGGCTCAACTTAATCGAGTCGGTTGTTTTACTTATTCGGAAGTTGATGGTGCCAAATCGAATGAGCTACCCAATCATGTTCCAGAAGATGAAAAACAATACCGTTTGGAGCGTTTTATGGAAGTGCAGGCTGAAATCAGCGCCAAAAAATTAGCAGAAAAAATTGGTCAAACGATGACGGTGCTAACGGATGATACAAGCCAAGGTGAAACAGAGAAAGAAGACCTAACCATTGCACGGAGCAGCAGTGATGCGCCAGAAATTGATGGCGTGGTTTATATTCAAGGTGAACTATTAGAACCGGGGCAATTTGCCGAAGTGGAGATCACTCATGCTGATGAGCATGACTTGTGGGCTAAGTTGGTTTAGTAAGCTGTTAAGGCTTTTATTAAAAGTACAGCCCCTTTTTTTGAATGACAGCGCGTTTTTTAGTTGCTTAAAAAACGGTACTAGAATTTATGCAAAGCTCGCCTATTTTTTTATTAAAGCTTTTTCTAAGTAGCCATAAAAAATCAGCCAGAATAGATATTGATTTAAGCTTTGAATAGCTATAGGGTAGTGTTCCTAAAAAATTGTTGTATGGCTGTAGAGCTATATTAATAAACGCTTATATGGTTGTTATTGTTTTAAAATAACAATGATCTTCAACGTTAGAAAATAGGAAAAAACATGTCTAAATTGGTAAATCCACATGGCGGTAAAGGTCTCAATCCTTTGCTATTAGAAGGTGCAGAATTAGAGTCTGAAATGGCACGCGCTGCTGATCTTCCACAAGTAAAAATGACATCTCGTGAAACAGGCGATCTCGTTATGATGGGAATTGGTGGTTTTACGCCACTAACTGGCTTTATGCATAAAGCTGATTGGCAGAGTGTCTGTGATGACATGAAGATGGCCGATGGCTTATTTTGGCCTATCCCAGTGACATTATCGACGGATGCTCCAACAGCCGATAATATTTCAAACGGTGATGATGTTGCGCTAGTCAGTGACACGGGTGAGATCATAGGTATTATGACGGTTGAAGAACAGTATCAAATTAATAAAGAATATGAGTGTGAAACTGTCTATAAAACAGTTGAAATGGATCATCCGGGTGTTGCCATGGTTATTAATCAAGCCGATGTGAACCTCGCAGGACCCGTTAAAGTATTCTCAATGGGTGGTTTTGATGAGAAATATGGTGATGAGTTTATGACACCAGCTCAAACCCGTGCGTACTTTGATGAAAAAGGCTGGTCTACAATCGCTTGTTTCCAAACGC
>CAYTRF010000194.1:0-3943 GCA_964440065.1 uncultured Cocleimonas sp.
TAGGAAGCATAATATCAAGTAACACACAGTCTGCTTGTTCGTTGATAATTCGTTCTACCGCATTTTTACCATCAGCTTCTACAACAACGTTTAAACCTTGTTTTTGTAAATAGTCTTGGGTTAAACAAGCGAGTTCATAATCATCTTCAATTAAAAGTATTTTCGCTTTTTCCCCCATGAAAATTAAAGCTTTTTGAGAAGAAAGCTATTTTCCCCATAACTTAAAGTAAGTTTTTTATTATTTGTTGTAATTTTGATTTTCCGATCTCTATTATGGCCTGCACTTGGTGAGGAAAGATTGCTGGGTGATAGCGCCAATAGTGGGTACGGATTTTGTATCTTATTAATAAAAGCCACTAAAACACCTCTTTTTATTGTCAGTCTAATGTCCTTAATTTTGGACTTACCTTTGATGAGAGTGGCTTGGTATTTTCCTAACCTTGTTTTCCAAAGTTGTGGAACTGCTTTAGGCGTGAATTTTTGGGCGACTATTCGAGCTTTAATTTTATGGGTTTTTTTATCCCTCTTATACATGCGTATTTGTTGTTTGCCTTTGTTCGGCGATAATGAGAAAGCTATCTCACCGAGACTAATAGGAAAAAGTTTTAATAGCTTGTAGCGTGGATAAAAGCGCCCGTCTGATTTTTTGATAAGCTGGATATATTTGCCATCCACCTGTGTACTCACCTGTTTTCCATTTACTTGAATATAAATATAGCCATAAACCGTTGAATAATGACCGCCAATATTTTTCAATTCAGTAACGCTAAAATCAATCTGACGTAAGGGTGTTTTTGCTGATAGGATTGTTGGAAAAATTAACGTTAGAAATAAGAATAAGGATAGACTGAGTTGTTTCATATTTTTAATATTACCTTATTTATTAATGAGATGATTGTATCAAATTGTATCATGGCTATTAGATGTGATAAGTTTGGATACAAAGCGTTACCAAACTGAAACGGAGTTCTCACGAGTGATTTTTTATACTACTGGCTTTATAACAGCGATGGGGTAATGACATGCGAGAATATAATCTATTAAGTTTAATAGGGGTTTTGATGGTTAGTACAGTAGGGTTGACAGCTTGCGGTGGTGGTAGTTCAAGTGAGCCAACAGGTGTAGAGCAAAAAAGTGGCAGGTTAATGAGTGCCACCTTGATAGCAGAGTATTCAAACAATGCCATTAGTATTCCTCAGATAGAAACCAAATACCCAGTTAAAGTGTATCGTGTGGTGTATGAAACCAAAAACACGGATGGCAGTTTTTTAGATGCTTCGGGTTTATTAACCATCCCGCAAAAGCCATCTTCGGCTAAAAGTCCGACACTTTTGTACCATCATGGGACTATTTATCAGAATGACTTAGCCCCTAGCAATAATGCGCTGGTTGATGCGTCATCAGTATTGCCAGGATATTTAGGGTTTATATCAGTAGCACCTGACTATATCGGCTTTGGTGAGTCTAGCAATCAAATGCACCCTTACTTAAATGCTGAAGTGACGGCAACGACCAGCATTGATCTTTTAAGAGCCAGCCAGACTTTCCTTAGAAATAATAATATCTTAATAAATGACCAATTATTTCTAGGGGGCTATTCGCAAGGCGGTTCCGCGACTTTATCGACGCAACGAAAAATTGAGAGTGACTTATCTGGCGAGTTCATCGTTACAGCCTCAAGTGCCGGTGCTGGCCCATATGCTTTGAGTAAAGAACTACTGGATGATAGCCAAGAAAACATAGATAATTTTGACACGATTATGGTGACGAGACCGAGCAATATTGGCCTCATTATGAAAGCCATGGATAGCGCATATAACCTAAATATTATTGATAAAATCTTCCAGCAACCCTATGCATCAATTATCGACTCAATCTACGATGGCTCACATGACTCAGATTTCATTGATGCCCAGCTAACCATGCAAGCCAGTCAGCTTTTTAATAAAGACTTTTTGCAGAGGGCAGTTGATGGCAATGAACCCGCATTATCGAACGCTTTTAAAATTAATGATGTATTTGATTGGAGCCCAAAAGCGCCGACCCGTTTGTACCACGGTAGAGACGATGATTGGGTAGCGTTTAGTCATGCACAAACCGCTTTTGATACGATGCTAGCAAGAGGCGTTAGCAATATTGAGTTGGTAGATTGTGTAGTGAATGCGGGTGAAGAAACCAATCACGCAAACTGTTTCGTGCCTTACCTGTTTTCGTCTTATGACTTCTTTTTGCAGTTTGCCACTGATTTATAATTTGTAAAAAAACACGGAAAAGTGGGGGGGTGTACTTATTCTTTGGTTATTTGAGTAAGAAATACAATAAAAAGTACACCCCCCCACTTTTCGCTCTTTTTTGTACCACACAATCAATGTATCATTGCCGCCTTAATACAGAAACGTAAATGATATGGAACTCAACCCCACCTATACCAAACTTAAAGATTTACAACAACGCACGCTCGCGTTGAGGGGGTATCTTTGACTACGAAAACAATAAAGAATTATTAGAAGAAACGGTTCGAGAGTTAGAAGACCCTGAGGTTTGGAATGATCCTGATAAAGCGACAAAATTAGGTAAAGAGCGCACTAAGCTGGAAAATATTGTTTTAGTGCTAGATAAAGTCACGGCTCAAATTGATGATGCTAAAGACCTGCTCGAAATGGCTGAAATGGAAGACGACGAGGAAACCGTCGAAGCGGTTATCCTTGATGTTGATGTTGCTGCAAAAGGCGTTGAAAAACTAGAATTTAAACGCATGTTCGCAGGTGAAACTGATCCTAATAATGCTTTCTTGGATATTCAATCAGGTTCGGGTGGAACAGAAGCGCAAGACTGGGCTGAAATGGTTTTGCGTATGTATTTGCGCTGGGGTGAAGCCAAAGGTTTTAATGTTGAATTAGTGGAAGCCTCTGCAGGTGATGTGGCGGGTATTAAAGGCGCAACCATACACTTTGTAGGCGAGTATGCTTTTGGTTGGCTACGCACAGAAATTGGCGTGCATCGTTTGGTGCGAAAATCACCGTTTGATTCTGGCGGACGCAGGCACACATCATTTTGTGCTGTATTTGTCTCACCAGAAATTGATGATGATATTGTAATAGAAATTGACCCGTCGGAAGTTCGTGTTGATGTTTATCGTGCATCAGGCGCGGGTGGTCAGCACGTAAACAAAACGGAATCTGCGGTACGATTAACGCATTTGCCCACTAATACTGTGGTGCAATGTCAAAATGGACGCTCGCAACATCAAAACAAAGCAACCGCGATGAAGCAGTTAAAAGCTAAATTATACGAGCTTGAAATGCAGGCACGTAATGCGGAGAATAAAGAGTTAGAAGATGGCAAATCGGATATAGGATGGGGTAGCCAGATTCGATCTTATGTTTTAGATGCCTCACGAATTAAAGACCTACGCACAGGCGTAGAAACAGGAAATACACAGGCCGTTTTAGACGGTTCGTTAGACCAATTTATTACAGCCAGCCTAAAATCTGGGCTTTAAGAGACAAAGATAATGAGCGAAGAAAACCAAGAACCACAAAAAGACGAAAACCAACTAATCGCATTACGCCGTGAAAAATTGGCTGCAATGCGCGATGCTGGTGTGGCGTTCCCAAATACCTTTAAACGTGAGTTTTACGCTGAGGATTTACAACAGCAATACGTAGACAATGAGAAACCTTGGTTTGAAGAGAATGAAGTGCGTGTTTCGGTTGCCGGTCGCATCATGCTCAAGCGCGTAATGGGTAAGGCGAGCTTTATCACAATTTCAGATATGTCAGGTCGCATCCAGATTTATGTGCAAAAGAATATGCTGGGCGATGATCTTTATGATGCATTCAAAGGCTGGGATATTGGCGACATTGTTGGTGTTGAAGGTGCGCTATTCAAAACCAATAAAGGTGAGCTTTCTGTTAAGGCAGACAAGATTCAGCTACTGACT
>CAYTRF010000195.1:0-3676 GCA_964440065.1 uncultured Cocleimonas sp.
TCCTACAGGAAATTTACGCTGTGCCAGTATTTCCAGCATTACTTCACCCACAGCACCTGTGGCACCCACTACTGCTACATCATATGTTTTAGACATTATATATTTACCTTATTTTTGCCACAGAAGGACACGGAAGCTACTGTGCTTATCAGTGTAATCTGTGGATAATCAAAATCTTTTACGCAGCACAACTGCATTCAAGTATTCTTTTAAACCTAAAGCCACTAACACCTTCCGTGCTTTTCCGTGTCTTATTCGGCTAACGCCTCACCCTTCGGGCTGTCGTCGCTATCGCTCCAACATTGTCTCGCATTCGCTCGGCTCCGTGGCAAAAATCTTTAAGTTTTTAGCTCTTTAACGCAGCGACTACTGCATCACCCATTTCACTGGTACTAATCTTTTGCGTACCATCCTGACCATCCACATAGATATCAGCTGTACGCAAACCGTTCTTTAATACAGTTTCAACAGCATCATCAATCTTCATTGCCATTTCTTCTTGATTAAGCGAATAACGTAACATCATGCTCACTGACATAATTGTCGCTAAAGGATTGGCAATGTTCTGACCTTCAATATCAGGCGCTGAACCATGAATCGGCTCGTACATGCCTTTACCATTGGCATCTAAAGAAGCCGAGGGCAACATACCGATAGAACCCGTTAACATGGCTGCTGTATCCGATAAAATATCACCGAACATATTTCCCGTGACCATCACATCGAACTGTTTAGGGTCTTTTACCAGTTGCATGGAGGCGTTATCCACATACATATGCGTTACTTCAACTTCTGGATATTCTTTCGCTATACGGTCAATCACTTCATGCCAAAGCTCCATCACTTCAAGTACGTTAGCTTTATCAACTGAACACAAACGCTTATCGCGCTTCATGGCTATTTTAAAGGCTGAATGTGCGATGCGTTCTATTTCTGATTCTTTATAAATCAGGGTGTTATAACCTTGTTTTTCACCATTTTCTAGCTCACGAATACCGCGAGGCTCACCAAAGTAAATACCGCCCGTTAATTCACGTACAATCATCATATCCAAGCCTGCCACAACTTCAGGCTTTAATGAGGATGCATCTGCAAGAACTTCATTTAAAATGGCTGGGCGAAGGTTTGAGAACAACTCAAGGTCCGCACGAATACCTAACAAACCGCGTTCAGGTCTCACATCACGCGGAAGATCATCATATTGATAACCACCGACTGCGCCTAATAAAATAGCATCAGCTTCTTTAGCCAATTTTTGTGTTGCTGGTGGGTAAGGGTGACCATCCGCATCGTACGCCGCGCCACCGATATTGCCCTCGGTAATTTTTACATCTAAACCAAAGTCTGCTTTAAGTGTGTCGATAACCTTAATGGCCTCTGCAATAATTTCTTTACAGATGCCATCACCGGGTAGTATTAAAACTGTTTGTGTCATATCTGTTTAACCTAAATCTAATAATTTGTTTTATAAAGAGGGATAAAGCACACCCCCCCACTTTTCAATGATTTTTTACTCTCTAATAATTATGTAATGCTTCACTATGTAAATAACCAAGGTGCTTCTATCTTACGCTTTTCTTCATACGCCTTAATCGCATCTGCATGTTGAAGTGTCAAACCAATATCATCTAAACCGTTTAATAAGCAGTATTTGCGAAACTCATCAATCTCAAAACTGGTTTCTTCCGATAACAATTCATCTTTTTCAATCACCACTTGCTTCTCAAGGTCAATGGTAAGTTTATAACCATCCACTAGTTCAACTTCAGCAAACAATGCACCTACTTTTTCTTCTGATAAAACAATGGGTAACACGCCATTCTTAAAGCAGTTATTATAAAAAATATCAGCAAAACTTGGGGCTATCACCACACGAATTCCATAATCTTCTAAGGCCCAAACAGCATGCTCTCTTGAGGAGCCACAGCCAAAGTTTTCACGTGCCAATAATATTGAGCCACCGTGATAACGAGCTTGATTCAGCACAAAATCTTGTTTTATTTCACGTTTTGAATGATCCATTCCTGGCTCACCCGCTTTTACATAGCGCCAATCATCAAATAAAGTCGGACCAAAGCCACTGCGTGAAATGGATTTTAAGTATTGCTTTGGAATAATGGCATCAGTATCAACATTTGAGCGATCCAATGGGATAACTAAACCTTTATGTACTGTAAACTTTTCCATAATTTTTCTCTTTAGTACTCAAATAACTTTCTCAGAGTATTTATATTTTGGTTCAGATCAAGGCGCCTTCGCACGGAGAATGTGAGCATACAACAAGTATGTGACCATTCGAGTACGGAGGCAACGCCGAGCTGGGGCGAAAGATGAATACTCTGTGCTGTTATTTCCGAACATCTGTAAAATGACCCGCTATCGCAGCAGCGGCTGCCATTGCGGGACCCACTAAATGAGTACGTCCGCCTTGACCTTGTCGACCTTCAAAGTTGCGGTTTGAGGTAGAAGCACACCGCTCTTGTGGCTCTAATCTATCCGCATTCATGGCTAGACACATGGAACAACCCGGTTCGCGCCATTCAAAACCAGCATCTGTAAAAATCTTATCCAAGCCTTCATCTTCTGCTTGTTTCTTGACTAAGCCAGAGCCCGGTACAACCATCGCTAACTTAATATTATCAGCAATTTTTTTGCCTTTTACGATAACCGCCGCTTGGCGCATATCTTCGATACGAGAATTGGTACAGGAACCTATAAAAATCTTATCCACTTTTATTTCATTGATAGCTTCGCCAGCCGTTAACCCCATGTACTCAAGTGCATCACTAATTGATTTTCGTTTCACCGCATCATTTTCATCTTTAGGGTCTGGTACCTTGGCATTAACCGACAACACCATTTCAGGTGATGTGCCCCACGTTACCTGTGGCTCAATGCGCGTAGCATCGAGTCGCACTATTTCATCAAATTCTGCATCATCATCTGTTTTTAAATCTTGCCATGCCTCTACGGCCTTCAACCAAGTTTCACCTGTTGGCGAAAAGGGGCGACCTTTAACATATTCGATCGTCGTATCATCCACCGCAATCATTCCCGCACGCGCGCCCGCTTCTATTGCCATATTGCACACAGTCATACGACCTTCCATGGATAGGTCTTGAATTGCCTCGCCCGCAAATTCTATCGCGCAACCTGTACCACCCGCCGTACCAATCTTGCCGATAATAGCCAGTACAATGTCTTTTGCGGTTACACCCTCACCAACTTTACCGTCAACACTGACCAACATATTTTTCATTTTCTTTTGAATTAAACAGCTCGTCGCCATGACGTGTTCGACTTCGGAGGTGCCAATACCGTGTGCTAACGCACCAAAAGCGCCGTGAGTCGATGTGTGTGAATCACCACACACGACTGTCATGCCCGGCAATGTTGCGCCCTGCTCGGGGCCAATTACATGAACAATTCCTTGGCGAATATCATCCATGTGAAATTCATTAATTTTAAATTCTTCACAGTTTTTATTTAAGGTGTCTATTTGAAGCTTGGCAATAGGATCAGAAATTCCCGCCGTGCCATTGCCACGATCCGCCGTTGTGGTCGGTACATTATGATCTGGCACTGCGACAATTGACTCGGTGCGCCATAGTGGGCGACCCGCCATTCGCAAGCCTTCAAAAGCCTGTGGTGAGGTCACTTAATGGACAAGGTGTCG
>CAYTRF010000195.1:3686-3934 GCA_964440065.1 uncultured Cocleimonas sp.
ATATAAAAGCGCTGTGCCATCTTTTTCTTGTCGCACTAGGTGGGCATCCCATAATTTATCGTAAAGTGTTTTTCCAGACATTTGCTCGCTCCTAAACTTTCAGTTTAACAAAAGGAAGTTTACTCTTCTTTCTTATATAACTATAATTGTATTTATTCATATTTTTCATTCCAATTGGTTATATAAGAATACGATTAGATATAAAAGTACACCCCCCCACTTTTTGAATGATAGCTCGTTTTTGTTGT
>CAYTRF010000196.1:0-3933 GCA_964440065.1 uncultured Cocleimonas sp.
AAACGGCGAAAAGTGGGGGGGTGTGCTTTCTACAACTAATTGTTATAATAAGTCCGTTAAAACAAAAATAATTAATGTACTCTCTTGGGCAGAGAAAATGGGGAATCAATGAGCACTACTTCAGCTCACACGCAAGCTCTTATCAAGGCAACGGCTTTGAATCGTTTCTATGGCAGTGGAAAGGGCAAACATCATGCCGTGTCGGATTTTAATCTTGAGCTTCACAAGGGTGAAGTGCTGGGTTTGCTTGGCCCAAATGGAGCTGGCAAATCCACCACCATGCAAATGCTGACAGGAAATATTTCTCCTAGTTCAGGCTCAATTGTAATTAATGGCGTTAATTTATTGGACGAGCCGATACTCGCAAAACGCTCGATTGGCTATTTACCAGAACAGCCTCCTGTTTATCGCGATATGACACCCGTGGAATTTTTATACTACTGCGCCATGCTGCATGATATTCCAAAATCTAAAACGCGTGATGCGGTTGAAAATACCTTGGATCGTTGTGGTTTACACGATGTCAGAAGTAGGCTGATTGCTAATCTTTCCAAAGGCTATCAGCAACGTGTGGGTATTGCTCAAGCTATCTTGCATCAACCTGATGTGGTGATTCTTGATGAGCCAACAGTGGGCCTTGATCCCATTCAGATTACTCAAATTCGTCAGTTAATCCGAGAGTTGGGGCGAGATCACAGCGTTATTTTATCGACTCATATTTTGCCTGAAGTACAGGCCGTTTGTGATCGGGTGCAGATTATCAATCAAGGTAAAACGGTTTTTTCCGATACCTTTGATCAGCTCGCTAAAAAGCAAAAAGCATCAAGCGTGATTATTGGCTTTGATAATGAAGTTGATCAGAAACTATTGGAAGAAATTACTGAAGTTGATGGCGTAGAAGTCTTGGGGGCTAATCGTTATAAGCTAAATTACTATAATGACAGTAGTGATACACCACCCAACACCAATGCACTGGTTTTGCTGTCACAACAACAAGCTTGGCAACTCAACGAGCTAACACCGGAAGTAAATACGCTGGAACAAATCTTTATGAATTTAATTCATTCCGATATTGGCGCGGTGAGTAAAACGGATGAGGCCGCTTAATGAAAAAAACCTTAAGCATTGGCTTCACTGAATTTAAACGCTTGTTTAATACGCCGTTAGCATGGAGCGTTTTGGCAATTTTACAATTTATTTTGGCGTTAATGTTTTTGATGTTGGTCGAGCAATTTATCGGTGTTGTTCAACCACAAATGGCAACCTCAGCTAATCCACCTGGTGTTACTGATATTGTTATTGCGCCACTTTACCTTTGGGCGGGCATTATTATGCTGGCAGTTATGCCGATTATGACGATGCGCTCGTTTGCTGAGGAGCGCATGAATAAAACACTGACTTTATTGCTGTCATCGCCGCTTTCATCGACCCAAATTGTTTTAGGTAAATTCTTTGGTATTTTACTCTTTGTCATTGTTATTGTTTTAATGTTGTTGCTAATGCCACTGTCTTTAACATTGGGTACGGAACTTGATTGGGGTAAAGTACTCACTTCATCGTTTGGCTTATTTTTATTACTTAGCTCATTTGCGGCAGCGGGTTTATTTTTATCGTCATTGACCAGCCAACCCATTATCGCAGCGATCAGTTCTTTTGGTTTGTTATTGTTATTAGTGGTGCTATACCTATCGGGAAAATCGCAGAGCAACGGTAGCGAGTTGTTTATTTATATTTCACACTTTAGTCATTTCTTACCCTTTTTGGATGGCTTGTTTGATACCAGTGATTTGGTCTACTACCTGTTGTTTATTGTCGGCTTTCTTATTTTGACTATCCGAAAACTGGATAATGATAGGTTGCTCGGATGAAGTCACAAAATATTTTACGCTTACAGAATGTACTATTTTATATTCTATTCGCCGTCATTATGGGTCTGCTGGCATGGCTGGGAAAGACCTATCAAAAAGATTTTGATCTTACTCGTGATCAACAAAACTCACTTTATGCTTCGACTCAGCAATTATTAAAGCGTATTGATAAGCCGTTAAAATTAACAGCTTTTGTGCCTGATGATGCCGTTGTGCATAGTGCTTTAAAAAAATTAGTAAAAAAATATAAGAAATATAAATCAGATATTGATCTGGAATTTGTAAACCCAGAGCTTGACCCACAACGCGCCAAGCTTGAAGGTATTCAATATAGTGGTTTAGTAAAAATTAATATCGGTGAGCGCTCTGAAATAGTAAAAAGCATTGATGAGCAAACTATGGTGAATGCCATGCAGAGGTTATCGCGTGAAAAACCTCGCCTCGCTATTTTTATTGAAGGGCATGGTGAGCGTTCGCCTTTGGTGGGAACATCAAATGGTTTGTCGCAGCTAAGTTCGGTTTTAGAGCAAAAAGGTTTTCAACTCCAACCACATAACATTCTACGCACTCAAAGTATCCCGACCGATACCAGCTTGTTAGTTATTGCTGCACCGACGAAAGAGTATCTGGAGGGCGAAGTAAAAATCGTTATCGATTATTTAAAGCAAGGTGGTAACTTATTGTGGTTGCATGAGCCAGATTCCTTATATGGTTTGGAAGATGTCGAACAATACTTAGGATTGGTCATGCATGAAGGCACGATTGTTGATGCTAATGTGGATTTACAAGCGATGCTGGGGATTAAGCACCCAGCCGTGATTGCCGTGATTGACTATGGGATATCAGCGCTTACAACGAAGTTGACGGCACATACGCTTTTCCCATTTCCTACGGCGATATTGCGTGATGAAGAGGCTCAAGATGATGATAAATCCTCCTGGCAATATCAACCTTTGTTAATTAGTTTAGGCACAAGTTGGTTAGAATCGGGTGAGATGCAAGGCAATGTTAAATTTGATGATGATGCCGATAAACCTGGGCCACTATCATTGGCAATGAGCTTAAGTCAACCAAAGCAAGGTGAGGACTCTGAGCAACGTGTTTTTGTTATTGGTGATAGTGATTTTCTCACCAATAGTTTTATCGGGCAGGGAAGCAATCTGGAATTAGCGACTAATATTTTTAATTGGTTGGGGGATGATGATCAGTTACTTTCTATCAAAGCTATCGTTGCTCCTGACTCAACATTAGAGTTTTCACCATGGGCGCTTTATTCAATAGCCATATTTCTGTTATTGGGATTACCTATTTTATTATTGCTGATGGGTATTTTACGTTGGCTAGGTCGTAACAAGAAATAGGAATAGAACTTTGCAAAGGTCTCGTATAAAAAAACGTCGAAAAGTGGGGGGGTGTGCTTTTTAAGGCTTTTCAGCGCCTTGTTTATAAAAAGTAACACACGTGTTTAAAATAAACAGGAAAATAACAATGAAAAATTTAATACTAATTTTATGTTCGATGATGATAGTGGCCTGTGGGGGAGTACAAGATACCAAGACGGCCACGTCTAATCCAAGCAATAGCAACTTTTACCAGCATTGGGTGCACTCCTATGAGGAGCAAAATGGCGACAAGGTGAATCACATTTTTCGTCCTAAAGGCAGTAAAGAATTTGCACCCGCGCGCTTTCGAATGGAGTTTGGTTTTGACCGCAGTGGACAGTGTAATTATAAATTCCTAAGCCCAATAGACCGACATGAAATGCGTAACTGCGTGTATACCAAAATAGGCAATAAAGTGTATCTCTACGATGATCAAGGAAAAAGCTTGAGCCATCTTGCTTTTACCTTAGCAAAGCCAGCGGGAAAAGATATTATGAGAATGTCTTATGGCGTAAAAGCTCCAGCGAAACCAGCAAAGAAAAAGCAATAAAGGCACGCAAAACGCGCCTAGGATATGATGTCTTGTAATCTGCGGAAGAAGTACCTAATTAATAGAGATGCCCTAAGTGAAGCTCTGATCAAGTCTAATTATTTTTAGCTTGCTAAAACTGCCGATATTTTCC
>CAYTRF010000197.1:0-3612 GCA_964440065.1 uncultured Cocleimonas sp.
GGGTAGAAACAATCTACAGGGAAATCATTAAATTGGTCTTGATCCGTGCTACGGGTAATACCTTCTTGCGCGAATAAATCATTGTATCTTCTTTCACGCGCATCACTTGGGCCAGTTAAAGCTGCTCTGAAAGTGCTTCGATAAATATCGATACATGAGTTTAAAATACGATCTGATTTAGATTTTGACAAAGTCCTAGGGCGTTGTAAGTCCATGCGTTTTACTAACTGTAAACCACTGGTTGTCAGCTTCAAATGAAGTAGAGCGTGAGGTACACCTGTGCTGTAATCATTTCCAGTAACATGCTCGCCTTCTTCAATAGCATAAAAATCTGCCTGTTGAGAAGTTGGCAGAGTTGTTCTATCACGCGGTACAATTTGATGTATTGATGTGCGTGTCGCTGTGTGACCAAGTAAAGTACCGACAATGTCTGTGCCTACTCTCTCTACAGAATATACTGAAATCTGGTTGTTTGTTCTATCGATAATAGCCGCATGATCTGGTGTCAGCCAATAGGGGTGGCCACTTACCTGATCACCACCGTGTGAACCCGTTGTACATTGATACTTTGTTGCTCCTGCAATGGTATTTGCATCTGCATGACTTAAAAGCTGACTACCATCGGTTAATGTACAATCAATATTCTCGCCGATTGTTCCGACCACTTCATCAGTTTCAACATTAATGAATGAACCCATAGGGCGGTTAGCTGCAACCATTAAAATAATATTATACTTTTTGTTATAAGCATCGCCAGAACGCGGTTTATGGATTAAATCTATCTGCTTAGTGTGCTCCATCGAGGTTGTATCATTGATATCCTTTCTCAACTCAATCACATTTACAAAGCCAGAACCCTTTGGTACGCCGTAGAGCTTGCTATTAAAGCCGTTGTCAGCATGATGTCCGAGGAGTCCAGGCAGATCTAAAGAGTTCACCAAAGACATGGTATCTAAATCAATCTCAAGTATTCGATTTCCCGTTGGTGTTGTAGGAGTAGTATTATGTTCATCCGCATAAAATGCATGAACTCCTTCACCTGTAGCAGTGACAGATGTTGTCAGTAGAACTACTGTAGAGACAATACTTAGAGAAAGCTTTATCCCATTAACAGATTGCTTGAATAAGCACCTCATTTTAATACCTCTATAATTTTAAATTCATTTGGGACGAAACTGTAGTACTTCAAATTATATAAATAACCTATCTTCTAACTAACGGGTGCAATCAGTAGATGAACATGATTTTGTAGCTGATAAAAGGATGATTTCAAGGGGTGATCTGTTAATGCTCGTTATTAGTTGGTACCAAAATAAAGTGGAATGAGCCAGTTTCCTACCATCTTATTCTTTCATGATAATAATCTATCGAGACCTTTGCACGAATCAGATGACGAGTAAAAATGACTAAAATCTCACTGCTTTTCGTTGGAAAACTTGCTAATAACCCGTTATTAGCTTCATTTCCCGCCTCAATCAGTAAAATTTTAGCCCATTTTTCTTTCGCCACTGACTCGTGCAAAGGTCTCATATCATGTCGACTATCCTGCGGATCTAATTAGTAAATAAAAATATAATGCTCACTAATGAGTAGATAAGTTGCTGACATTAATAACAATTATTTAATTTAAGTAAGTTGGAGCATGCAATACTAGTGTTGTAATTTAGATACATATTTAAAATGTGTTGTTTTTTTTCAACAAACTAGTTGCAAATTTCTGATATAAGGTTAAAGTAGCAGGGCGGATGGTAAGGGTCGGAAGGCTTTACCTGTTGTAATTTTTTATTAATTTTCGGGGTTTATATCGATGAAAAAGAATACACTTATTAAAAGTGCAATCGCTCTAGCGGTTGTAGGAGCAACTACAGTAACAACGATTGCTGATACTAATTTGTACGGGCGCTTTCGTGCTGCAATAGTTTGTAATGATGTTGGTAACGGCGCTGATACTGATTGTGGTTTAGAGAATCGCTCTTCACGTTTTGGTATTAAAGCTAATCAAGATATCACAGATGGTTTAACAGCATTTGGTCGTTACGAGTTTGGTGTTAACCTTGATGAAGGTCACCTTTCAAATAGCGAAGGTACTAACCGTCTAGCTTATGTTGGCCTTAAAGGCGGATTCGGCGAGTTATCATTAGGTACTCGTTGGTCTCCAATGTACAATGTTATTGCTAGTCCAGTTGATCCACAGCAGCTTTTAGGTGGAACATGGTCAGAATCAATTGGTTACCAGTCTACTTACCGTAGAGCTGACTCTATCAACTACAAAAACAAATTTGGTCCTGCAAATCTTCACGTTATGGTAGTTGCTGATGATGGCGATGCAGGTAGTGATTTTGCTGATGAAACTCAAGTTGGTGCTAGCCTCAAATTAGGTACTATTGATCTTGGTTTAGCTTTCCGTGATGTTGCTGATGGCGATTCTCAAATTGGTGTACATGCTGGTACTAAATTTGGTCCTATAGGTCTTGGTGTGTCTTTAGTTAGCACTGACGATATTGGCGAAGATATTCTTGGTTTAGTAAGCTACGGCTTAGGCGGTGGTAAGACTGTTAACCTTAGTTTTGGTACTGAGTCACGTGATGTAGCAGGTGCAGCAGAGCGTAGCAAAATCGGTGTTGAATACGAGCACAAGTTAAGCAAAGGATACCGTTGGTTTGCTGCTGTTGAGAACGAAGATCTTGATAACGGTGGTGACGATACACTTCGTTACGGTGCAGGTATGCGTCTAGAGTTCTAATCTAGCCTTAATACAAGTACTTTACTGTATAAAAAAAGAGCACCTTTTTAGGTGCTCTTTTTTATGGGCGCTTTATTTAGACTGATGGACTCAGTATAATATTCTTTGTTTGTCGTTATTACTTTTAATAATTAAGTGAGACCACCATTTTTACTCGTCACCTGATTTGTGAAAGGTCTCTAAGTAATTGATACTATAAAGAATATGGGAAATACTACTTTGACTTCAAGTGAAAAAAGAATATGGGAACAGCTAAGCTCAAGTATTAGTGATACCCCGCATGATTTAATTTTACATACTCAGCGTATTCTATTCGCTGTTGATAATGAATTACCCGAACAGGCATGTACTGCCTTGCAAGACTTATCGGCAGTATTGCAATCAAATGGCAGGGATCTACGCTTAAGAATGTTCAATTTAATTAGCCCACTTATTGATGAAACGGAAAGGAATTACTTTCAAGCGTCTTTCGTAAATGATGATCAACCTCAACAAGCTACAAGCCGTCAATACGATGGTTTAGTAATAAAAGACGAAGCTAAATAATATGAATAAATTACTCTCTTTAGTCTGTATTGCGCTGATGGCAACTATCACCACATTTCCTGTTATGGCTGATACTTCATACAAAGTACAACGACTTGATAACCTCGCTAAAATAGTTAATCTTTTTTACAAAGAAAGTTCGTTGACCAAAAATCAAATTATGCTTGGAGTATTTGAGAGAAACCCCGAAGCATTCCAGTCAGGAAATATTAATTTATTAAGATTAGGTGCAAGATTGACTTTGCCTGACGAAAATAACTTATTGGTATATTCTCCGGAAGATGCCAAGGACGTTCTAAACGATTATTCTCGGCAGAAAAATA
>CAYTRF010000197.1:3622-3918 GCA_964440065.1 uncultured Cocleimonas sp.
CTTTCAGCGTTAGTTAAAAGCATTCAGGCTAGTGAAGCGAAACAATCAACTAAAGAAATAACGACAAAGCAAAAACAACAATCTGAAAAAATTAAACAGTTAGAAACTGATAGTGACTCCTTACGAAAACAATTAGAGACGTTACTTTCGGAAAAGAAGGAGAGAGATAGTAAACTAAGCAAACTTGAGGTTGCCATAAAACAGTCTTTAATGGAAGAAACCCAAAATACAGACAATGTATCTTCTAAACAACAAGAAGAACCTGAGAGTATTAAGGCTCGAGCATTAAAAGAAAC
>CAYTRF010000198.1:0-3917 GCA_964440065.1 uncultured Cocleimonas sp.
AGCAGAGGCAGCTTCTAATTGACCTTTTGGCACTGCCTGCATTGCACCGTAAATCACATTGGCAGCAAAGGCGCCATAAACAATGCCCAATGATAGGCTCGCCATTAAAAGGTAATCATTTGTGGTTAAATACCATTGCGCTGCATCACAAGGTGGCCACGAGGTTATTGAGGCCAGTTGTTCAGCCGTACAATGCGACTGAGCAATAAAGTATTCAACCCCCTGTTCAATCGCTAAGGGGAAAAACAGAATAAATAAAATATCAGGAATACCGCGTACAATGGCCGTGTAAAAATTACCTATCCAACGAAAAGGTAGGAAGTTCGATTGTTTTAATGCCGCGCCAATCAAGCCAAAAAAGACAGCAAAGGCCGCACTTAAAACGGCTGCTATAAGGGTATAGCGAACACTGGCGTACCACGTTAAATGCTTACCGTTTGTTAAGTAATCAATCATGGTTTGAGTATCTTCGCTAAACCATGACACGAACCACTCTGGTAATAATTCCAGCATAATTAGTTATTAAAAGTACACCCCCCCACTTTTCGTCTATTTTTTAAAAAACAGGCGAAAAGTGGGGGGGTGTACTTTATCAATATTAAACCTCGATATAACTAAGTATTATTATCTTCAGAATAAAAAGGACCTTTCTTAAAATACTCTTTGATTAACTTATCAAGCTCACCATTTTTCTTCAATATCTCTATAGCAGCATTAAATTTAGCCGTCAATTCCGCATCAGATTGACGCATACCAATGGCGACACCACCCCCAATATCAAAACCTGGGCCGACAATTTCCATTGCACCTTTTGAAGCTTTTACAACAGGCTCTAAAAAACTAGCATCAGCTAATAATAAATCAATATTGCCAGCGGCAAGATCTGCGACTGACTGATCTGGTTTTTCGTAGGACTTAATCGTATTATCTTTTGCTAAATTTTCTTCCAACCAAGCAGCTTGAACGGTTGCACCTTGAACACCAATTTTCAAACCTTTTAGATTATCAAAGTCAAACTTCTTACCACCCTCAGCCACCATTTGTGATTTTTCAACGGGGTAATACTCATCACTAAAAGTTATTTTCTTTTTACGCTTATCAGTCATCGACATGCCTGCCATAATCAAGTCGTAGTTGCCTGCAATCAAATTTGGAATGAGCGAATCCCACTCATTGACTTTGAACTCACATTCAAGCTTAGCTTCTTTACAAAGAGCGTGGCCGAATACAATCTCAAACCCTGCCAGCTTGCCATCATCATTCAAAAAGTTCCAAGGTGCATAAGCACCCTCAGTCCCTATACGAACCGTTTTTGCCATGATCGGTGTCGCTATTACAGACAGCGCTAGGGCAGCCGGTAAAATTAATTTTTTCATCGTTGCTCTCATTGTTTTATTTGTTTTCATTGTTCTCTCCGATTTTCATTGCCTCAAAAATTGATTTTAACGTAAACAAGGAGGCGAACTCGCTACGATATTAAGACTTGTTAGAGCATTGCTAGCTAGTTAGATAAAAACTGTTGTAACCGCTCCGATTTAGGCGAATTAAACATCGCCATAGGCACACCCGATTCTTCTATTTTCCCTTGGTGCAAAAATAATGCTTTATTAGAAACATCCCGAGCAAAATCCATTTCATGTGTCACCACAATCATGGTGGTGCCTTCTTCGGCAAGCTTTTTCATCACGCCCAAAACTTCGCCAACTAATTCAGGATCAAGCGCCGAAGTGGGTTCATCAAATAAAATGGCTTCTGGTCGCATCGCCAACGCACGCGCTATAGCAACTCGTTGCTGTTGGCCACCTGATAGGTAGCTTGGATAGGTGTCTGCCTTTTCGGCAATACCCACTTTATCAAGAAATGTCATGCCTATGTCATGTGCCTCACTACGAGACAAACCCTGAACTCGCATCGGCGCTTCGATTACATTTTGTAAAATAGTAAGGTGCGACCACAGATTAAATTGTTGAAAAACCATACCGATGCGTGAGCGTAAATCTTGAACCTGCTTTTCATCGCTAGGGACTCGAATACCTGCCTTACCTTGTTTAAACCCAATAGGGCTACCATCCAGTGAAATCTCTCCCACTTCTGGCACTTCCAATAAATTAATACAACGTAAAAAAGTTGATTTTCCCGAGCCAGAAGAACCGATCAAGGAAATCACATCACCTTTTTCAGCCGTTAAAGAAATACCATGCAAAACTTCAAGATCACCAAAGCGTTTATGTATATTTTGAATATCAAGAATGGGGGTATCGGGCATCGGTAAGTTCTTTAATGTCAGTTACATGAAACTAGTAGAACTGTCTAATAAAAGCAAGTTAATCAATAAATTAATGACTATACTGAACCACAATGAATATATTTTTAACGGGTTTACTCCTCGGCGGCAGCTTAATTATTGCCATTGGCTCCCAAAATGCTTATGTACTCAAACAAGGTTTACTTAAAAGCCACGTTTTTATAATTTGTTTAATTTGCGCGGTTTCAGATGCGATACTAATCACTATAGGAACAACGGGTGTCGGGGAAATCATACAAAACCATCCTGATTGGTTGAAGGCCATCACTTGGTTTGGGGCTGCTTATTTGTTTATTTTTGGCGCAATGAGTTTCCGCGCTGCCTTTAGCAACCAAACCTTACAAGCGAGCAAAACAGGTTCATCACAAAACACCAAAACTGTCGTGACCACCGTACTAGCACTCACTTTTCTTAACCCGCATGTTTATTTAGATACCGTGTTACTCATCGGCAGCATCGCATCGCCTTACACAAATGAAGAAAGATACTATTTTACCTTAGGCGCTATTAGCGCCTCTTTTCTTTGGTTTTTTGGATTAGGTTACGGCGCACGATTTTTAACACCATTATTTGCCAAACCCATTGCTTGGAAAATACTTAATATTCTGATTGGATTGGTGATTTGGTGGATTGCATACCAATTAATCTCAACAAATAAACTATAAAGCACACCCCCACTTGAATGATAGCTCGTTTGTTATTGTTTGAAAACGATATTAGAATTTATGCAAAGCTTTCTGCTATTTTTTTAACACCTCTCTTTAGATGTAGTGATATTGTCACATCAACCAGTTATGATACGCCCACTATTAAACTGTATATTTAGGAACACTCTGTGAGCGTAGCAACAGCCCCTCGACGTAAAACCATGCTAATCATTATGGATGGTGTTGGCGTCAACCCCAGCAAAAAGAACAATGGCTTCCATGAAGCTAGGACTCCAAATTTAGATGAGTATTTTGGTAAATACCCACACACCACATTAGGCGCATCAGGTACGGCTGTAGGTTTACCCGAAGGGCAAATGGGAAATTCGGAAGTCGGTCATTTAACCATCGGCTGTGGCACCATAATCAAACAAGATTTGGTGCGCATTAATGATGCCATCGAAAATGGCAGCTTTAAGAAAAATGTCGTTTTAAGAAACACCATGGCAATTGCCCAAGAGAATAATCGCCCTGTCCATTTAGTTGGTTTAGTTTCTGACGGTGGCGTACATAGCCATACCAATCATCTTTGTTCATTAATAAAAATGTGTAAGAAAAGAGGCGTTACGCCTGTTATTCACGTTATCACTGATGGTCGTGACACCTCACCAAAATCTGCCAAAAAATACATAAAGCAAATAAATGATGCTTTGGATAAATTCGGTGGCAGCATTGCAACTGTTACAGGGCGTTTTTATGCCATGGACAGAGACAACCGCTGGAATCGTACCCAACGTGCTTTTGATGCCATGGTTCACGGTGTTGGCAAAGATGCTGAAAGCCCTCTAAAAGCCATTGATGACGCCTATGAGAATGGCGAAACGGATGAGTTTTTATTCCCGTGAATTATGCCCAATGCTGAAAAACTCGAAAAAAACGACTCTTTAATCTTCTTTAATTTCCGC
>CAYTRF010000199.1:0-3916 GCA_964440065.1 uncultured Cocleimonas sp.
TTTTTACTCGTCATCTGATTCGTGTAAAGGTCTCTATTTATGAGTTTAAGAAGGATTCTTCTCGCGTTTATCCAAAATCCACATAGTAAGAAAAGCGCCAAAAAACAAAAACAAGCTAAACAACAGCATTAGCCAACCATAAATAGCTTCTAGTGGTGAGTAGATGTACCAAATACCGAGTAACGTATACAGAAAAGAAAGCAGTGTTGCCATTATGAAAGCATCGCGATTACCGCGTAATATCTTACGCACAAAAAATAGCAGCGGTGTAGTCAAGATGATTATTTCAAAAGAGCGGGGACTGTCCTGAACGGGTGTCAGCCAACCATTCCAAATAATAATTAACACAAGCAAGCCCAGTACGCCCAGCCCCGCTAAAGTACGCCAAAATATTGTAATATCCATGTTCAACAAGCTCGATTAATCCAATTGGCTCGCTAAAGACGCTAGTCGTTTACCAAGCGCGAAGCACAATGCTTTTTCATCATCACTTAGCGGTAGGTCACTTTGCGCGCCTGCAACATGCGTAGGTCCATAAGGCGTACCCCCCGTAGTGGTTGTTAATAATTCGGACTCGGTATAAGGCAAGCCTGTGATTAACATGCCATGATGCAAAAGTGGAATCATCATACTAAGCAAGGTGGTTTCCTGTCCGCCGTGTAAACTCGAAGTTGAAGTAAACACGCCTGCGGGTTTTCCTACTAATGAGCCTGATAACCATTGGCCACTGGTTTTCTCCAGAAAATATTTTAACGGTGCTGCCATATTTCCAAAGCGGGTAGGGCTGCCTAGAGCCAATGCATCGCAGGTTTTTAGCTCATCAAGCGTCACATAGGGTGCGCCATTATCAGGCACTTTAGCTTCGGTTGCTTCACAGTTTTCTGATACTTCTGGCACAGTTCGTAATATTGCCTCCACACCATCTATTCCCTCAGCACCGCGCGCTATTAGCTTTGCCATATCAAATGTGGCGCCGTGTCTTGAATAATATAGTACTAGAACTTGTTTCATTTTTTGAGCTACTCTAAGCGTCTTTAAGAGTGTCTTAAAGAATATCTATAATGTTTTGAATCGGACGGCCAATGGCTGCCTTACCGTTTTTGACCACTATCGGGCGTTCAATTAACTTGGGAAATTTCACCATCATATCAATTAGCTGATCACGGCTAAGACTTTTATCATCCAAGTTATTATCCTTGTACTCTTGCTCGCCTTTTCGCATTAGTTCGCGAGGCTCTAATCTCAACATCATTAGTAGATCAACCAAGGTATCTTTATCGGGTGGTGTATCCAGATATTTTACCACATCAGTCTCAATACCTTTGTCAGTGAGTAGTTCCATCGCTGCACGAGATTTAGAGCAACGAGGGTTGTGATAAATTATGGTTTTGTCAGACATTGCTTATTTCCTCAGTTTAGATTCTCCTAGTTTATCCAAGCTATTGATAAACACAATTACTTTTAAAAAAACAAGGGAGCTTTGCATAAATTCTAGTATCGTTTTAAAACAACAAAACGAGCTATCATTCAAAGTGAGGGGGTGTGCTTTTATAAATCTCTTGAATTCTTATGATGTTTAAGCGAGCATAGCGCCATGAAAAAATTATTGATATTACTTTTACTTTTAACACCGCAACTTCTTATTGCTGATACCAAATATGAAAAAGTGAAAGATTTTTCATTCTATGATCTAGAAGGAAAGAATCACAAATTTAGTGACTACAAAGGTAAGTGGGTTTTAGTGAATTATTGGGCGACCTACTGCCCGCCTTGTCGTGCTGAAATACCCGATATACAACGCTTTATAGCGAATAACAAAAATAAAATGGTCGTACTGGGCATGGATGCAGGCGGCAGTGACAAGGAAGAGATAGTTGCTTTTCAAAAAGAACTGAACATTAGCTACCCATTAATTCCAATGCAACAAAGCACACAGTTAGCCTTTGGTTTAGTATTGGGTATTCCAACCAGTTTTATTGTTTCACCTAAAGGTGAAATCGTCGATAAACATGTAGGTATCATCACTTACGATGATTTGGATTATTATGTTAATCCACCAATTTTTACGACAGCTTCGAAACCAGATACTGAACGCTAAATAACAAAAAGCCTGACGAAGTGTCAGGCTTTTTGTTATTTAAACTAGGAGAAATTTATTTCAAACGAATAGTTTGTCCTGGATTAATATTATATGCTGGTGCTTGTAAGTTATTAATTCTAATAATATCTTTCCAATAAACTCCAGTTTGACGCATGATTTCAAATACCGTATCGCCTTTTCTCACCGTGTATGTTGCACTAGTGCCACTCGCCGCATTTGCTGTATTGGTTGTAGCAGCACTACCGCCAGAATAGGTGGTTGGGTTGTACGGCTTATACGTTTTTTGCTGATAGCTACCCGTGTAAATACTTTTATTGTTAGTGCTTACGTTAGTGTTTTTATTTTGAGTTTGAGTTTTTCCTGCGGTGCTGTAATCATAGTAATTGGTATTACTTTTTGATGCTGCATCGTAGGTGTAATTGCCCGTACCATAACCTGTATAATTTGTATTTTGCTTAGGCTGTTGTGGCTGCTTACCTGCTGCTTGTTGGCGCTTCCAACGATCAACATACCATTGTTGTGAATGCTCTCCAGCTTGTCGCTGTGGGGCTCTTTTTGGTGCAGGTGCCGCTTTTTTTGCGGGTGTATAAGTATAGGTTGATTGAGGTTGAGGTTTGCTGGTGTTCGCAGCACATGGAGCACAGGTTGCTGATCTACGAGCTTGTTGCCCAAATAATCCACCACGTCGATCCCCAGAGACTTGCCCGTCTTTCGCAACTTGTCCGCCGCGAGAAACCTGACCGCCACGGGAGGCTTGGCCTGTTGGTGCGCCATATGAGTTACTACTTGAACCTACGCCCTGACTACCACCGCTTCTGTATATTCCATTACTACAACCGGATACCAATACAGTAACTAACGAAGCAGCCATTAATAATTTAATTTTACTGTTCATAAAAAATACCTTCGAATTTTATTTATAATTTATAATATTTCGCACACGGCTTGGTTAAGCAACCAAAATAATGCAAAAATAGTTAAAGGTATTGGCGAGAAGCCAGCGACAAGATTTGTCAAATGTCCCTATGATTAAACAGATGCTTTTTGAAAGCCCAAGCAACGTGCTTAACTAATCCCCCATAACCCCAATGTAAATGAATGGTCCCAACCACTCATAAGCCCACGCGCTAATAGCTTTCTAGCACGATATGACGCAGTTATAGCAAATACTCAACCATTTTTCTACCTATATGTTAAAAGAGTTTAAATTTTAAGGTTTTTCAGGATCTAAACCTCTTTTAATAAGAAGCTAAAAAGCTCTGCCCCTGAAAGAAATATAGCGGTAACAATTAAGCCCGCAATTAAAACCCCCATTACAATGGCGAGAAAGGCTTTCTTTTTTTCAATTCCAAATACCCAGGCCGCAAAGCTACCCGTGTAAGCACCCGTAATGGGTAAGGGAATCATTACAAACACCATTAAACCCCAGAAACCCCATTTTTCGATATTATTGCCCACTTTATTACGCGTTCGCACCACGATTTTATCAAAAAGGTTGGTATACCAATCCATTTTGCTGAATAAATCGTGGAAAAAACCCATAAATAAATAAACGATAGGAAATGCCAAAATATTGGCAGCACAACACATAAAGTAGGCGGTAACGGGGTCAATGTCATTTGCTAAGGCGTAGGGAATACCGCCACGCAATTCGGCGATAGGCATCATGCTCAAAATTATTGAGTAGATATAGTCATTCATAAATGGATCCTGATTTATTTTGTTTTGTTAATTATGTTTTACTAGTTTTATTGTTAACGATTATTACTAACTAAAGGAACAAACGTTACCGCCTCATGGTTTGAAGTCTTAAAA
>CAYTRF010000200.1:0-3909 GCA_964440065.1 uncultured Cocleimonas sp.
AATTTAAAGATAATTGTAATTTGGTGAATATTGATTTATTGATTCGCCTAGGAGTGATAAATAAATCCCATAAAGACTTTTTTAAAATCTGTGATGCCCTCTATGCGCCTGCTTAAACTATCGTTAATCCTATTTATACTGCTCTTAGTATTTACCGTTTTAGTCGTTGCTTTTGGCCCATTTAATGAAACCACTCAAACCAAAAATAGTGTTAGTCAAGTTAATGAAAGCGCCGGGGGATCAAATAAACGCATTACTGGTACCTCGCCACCTTATTTAGTCGATGGGTTTGACTGGAGTCTTCCACCTAATAGTAACGTCGAGTTGCGTTCAGGTTTAATTGATGAATATAACTCTGGTCTAAAGTTTGCTAGTAATAAATTTAAGATCCTCAGATGGGATAAAATAAACCCTCAGTTTGGCAGTTATGATTTTTCAGAATTTGATACTTTTTTAGAAAAAAATAAAAACAAAAAAATTGTGGTGCGTTTAGAGGTAAATTCTTTTTGTGAAGCACCTAAATGGGCGTTTAAAAAACTTAGATTTTCAAAACATAAGTCATTAATATTTTGGGATAAGGCTTATATTAATGCAATTAAACCATTAATAGAAAAATTTGCTAATAGATATGCTAGTAATTTTCAAATAGTAGGACTTCACCTTGGTATTGGTGATGGGGAGTACAACAACAGTTGTGACTATGATAATAAAGATGGTTGGGGTGAGTTTTGGATGTCACCTGAAGAGCTATTAGAGGCGCAATCAGTATTTGGTTTAACACCTGAAATTTTTGAGAAAAGAACCATAGAAATTATCAATGTCTACCTCAATGCCTTCAAAAAAAATAGCAGTAAACTTGCCTTTACAAATATAGGCTCACTCTATAGTTACGGGACAAAAGAGGCTGATCCTTATAACAAAAGCCTGCTTCGGATCTCTAAATATATATTGGAAAACGGCATAGGAAATCGTGATGGTGAAATTGAAATTTGGCTACGCTATTTAGATAAAATATATGGGCAAAAATTAGTATCTGAGAATGATGGTACCTGTAAATTGGAAATGGATGAAACCTATGCAGAAATGATTGCGGGTAGGTATTGGGGTTCTGAGAATGAATTTTATGGTAAAAAAGATTATGTAATTCAAGAGCTGGGTCCGTATAAGAATCAACCATACCGTTTTTTAATTAGCTCACTTCGCACATTGCAAATGCGCCGTAATTATTTCTCCGTCAGTGGGCAGGATTTCATTGAGTTGGATGATCCCGTTTATCGCACGCAAGAATTTCTGACATATTTAACAAAAGTCATGGGAAAGCAAAAACACAATACACCAGATGCTTTTATTTTATTAGGTGAACGCTATATCAGCGCAGATCGTGCTAAAGATCATTCAAATGAAACCTGTGTGAAAGGCAAAGAAAAAATAGCGATTCGTTCATTTGGTCGTTGGCTTACTGAAAGTAGCGAGAGTCAGCCAAGCATCAAGATTAAAATGCCTAAGAGCGAAAACTATTGGGCACAGGATTTTTATCTACCCGATGGTATTGATTACGAATACGCTGCAAGATCATCTAATAAATTTAAGTTTGATTTAAATGATGAATTATCCAGTAAGCGTTGTGAAAATGGTTGTGATGCAGAGATAAAAGTAGTGTTTAAAGATAGCACCAAAACATCACTATTGGTTCGTATTGCGGAGGGAATAACTAGCACTATACAAACTTTAGGAGATGATAAAATCAAGACGGCAACCTATAAAGTAACATCAAAGTTTGCTAATGGGATAAGTAGTAAAATAGCTAAAGGTTATGATTTTACTATTGAAACAAGTGGGGCCAGTTTGCCTGTTATGTTGGTTAGGGTGAATTTATTATAAACAAAACAAAAGTAGAAACTAGTAGAAATTAAATTCAAATCCAGTCGCTTTACTCCCAGGGTCTTTAATTTTCAATTTTAAGCCAATTGCTGTATTAACGGGTAATAATTGTTTGGGGGAATATGCTTCCAAATACTCAATGGGTTTAA
Organism: uncultured Cocleimonas sp.; assembly: GCA_964440065.1. GTDB lineage: Bacteria > Pseudomonadota > Gammaproteobacteria > Thiotrichales > Thiotrichaceae > Cocleimonas. The sequence continues at coordinate 2,031 of CAYTRF010000200.1, forward strand.
AGCGCCTTAAGGCAACGACCTGCGAGGCTGAGTTAGTTAATTTAACCTCTAAAACAGGAAAGGGTTGGGCGTTTTCAGCGGTGCTTTCCATCGTTGCAGAAATAAGTAAAATATTGGGTTCGTTAGGATGTGTGAAGACATTGTGGTTTAACATTCTAACCTTATCCGGCTGGTTTATGGGCGCCCCCGTTAAAATATGTCGATAGTGATATAGAATTTGAGAAACTAATAATAAAACTAATAAGCTAATAACAATGGGTAGTACTAAACTAGACTTAGTATTAAATTTAAGCAATCGACCTTTCACTTGTTCAGGTCTTTCATCAGCTTCATTAATGGTATTTTTAACTATTTTATTTTTTCTAAACTGACGCTTCTCTTCTATTCCTTTGACTGTGAAGTTTGGTGGGAGGGGAGTGTATTGTCTTGCTTGTTGTGGTTTTTTGATGATTTCCACAGGTTCATCTATAACAAAAGCCTTTGGAACAGTTGTTGAAAGTGTTGCTGTCGCATTAAAAACCTTTCGGCATTCGCCACAACGAAGCTTTCCTTTGGCAGTAGTTACCTCGCGCATATTAACGCGAAATACAGCTTCACAATGTGTGCATTGAGTATACATATTAGTTAGTTAAACGAGGCTGTCTTATCAACCTTAACAGCAGAAACTCTGACCCAATTATCCTTAATTTGAATATCAAAATTACTAAAATCCTCAGTATAGGTTTCGATGAGTTGATCTTTTTGCTCTGACAAAATTCCCGACAATACTATCTTCCCTCCAGTTTTTGTCAATGAGGATAGAATAGGGTATAGCTTAATTAATGGACCACAAAGAATATTGGCAATAACTAGGTCAACAGGTTCTGGTTTTTTATTAGCCGCATGATACTCATGGGGTAGAAAACAGCTAATGGCAATATCAGCAATATTATTGCGTAGCATATTGTCCTTGGTGGCGAGTAAGCCTTGTGGATCAATATCGGTTGCTACAATGTGCTTTGCTCCAAGTTTAGCAGCGGCGACAGCTAAGATGCCACTGCCACAACCATAATCAATAACATTCAAATCGGTTGGGGGGTTCTTGTCTAACCATTCTAAACAAAGCGCGGTAGTTGGATGTGTTCCAGTACCAAAGGCAAGACCAGGATCAAGCTTGATGATGGTTTGATCTTTTGAAGCTTGTGGGATTTCATAATTACTCGGATAAATCCATAAATTATCACCAAACTGCATGGGATGATAATCCTTCATCCAAACACGTTCCCAATCTTGGTCTTCAACGGTTTCGATGTGAAACTTCTGGATTTGCCAATCATCTTTGTTATTGGTTAACTGCTTTGAAAGGAAAGTAAGATTATCCTCAGCTTCAAACAATGCCGTCATTACAAGATCATTCCACAAAGGCGTTTCACCGCGAAGTGGCTCTAGCACAGGTGTGTCTTTAGCATCTTGCCAAGTAATGGAAAGCGCACCTGCATCTTCCATGACTAATTCGATCTGATCTTGTTGTTGTGATGAGGCATGACAAACTAGTTGCTGCCACGAGGGGGAAACTGATGATTTGTCAGACATTTATTATCAAAGACCTAATTTTTTCTCTAAGTAATCAATGCCAGCACCACCTGCTACAAAAACCGTATCTTCCATAATACGACGTTGTAGTGGGATATTGGTTTTAATTCCTTCAACCACCATTTCCGATAAGGCACCACGCATACGTTTGATTGCGCCATCACGATCTTCTGCATGAACAATCAGCTTGCCAATCATTGAATCATAATGAGGTGGTACGCTGTACCCCCCATAGATATGAGAATCAACACGTACACCTAAACCACCAGGTACATGAAAGCGTTCTATTCTCCCAGGTGATGGCACA
>CAYTRF010000201.1:0-3908 GCA_964440065.1 uncultured Cocleimonas sp.
TCGCGCTTTCAGGTGCTTTTACTGTTTTGCCTTTTCTTATAATAGAGTTGGCGGGTAGTTTGAATTCAGCCATGACCAATAATCCTAGTAAACGCGTTTTTTGGGTGGAATAACTTCACATTCATCCGTGAGGGTGAACATGTGAACAGGGCGGTAATCAAAATCTACTTTTCCAGCATCATCAACCCATGCCAAGGTGTGTTTCATCCAATTGGGGTCATCACGATCAGGGAAATCTTCACGGGCGTGTCCGCCACGGCTTTCTTCACGGTTGAGTGCGCCATGAATAATAGTTTGCGCTTGAGCCAGTAGATTTTCTAATTCGAGGGTTTCGAGTAAATCGGTATTCCACATCATGCTTCTGTCGGTAACACTGACATCAGTAAAGCTATCAAATATCTTTTGCATTTCTTTGACACCTTGTTCCATGCTTTCGCCTGTTCTGAAAACAGCGGCATACTTTTGCATAGTGCGTTGCATTTTATCGCGAATACTGGCGGTGGTGTGGTTTCCAGAGGCGTAGCGTGTTTTATCAAAACGCGCTAACAGTTTATCGAAAGTACTTTCTGCTAAAGCTTTATGCGGTGTGTTAGGTTTAAGCAATTCAGCGGCTTTAATCGCTGCAGCACGGCCGAAAACGATAATATCCAGTAAGGAGTTAGAGCCAAGGCGATTGGCACCATGAACTGAAACACATGCACACTCGCCGATTGCCATTAAGCCTGAAACGATAGAGTCAGGATTATCTCCATCCAGCGTCACCACTTGACCGTGATGATTCGTGGGAATACCACCCATATTGTAATGAACTGTGGGTAGTACAGGGATTGGATCTTTACTTACATCAACACCTGAGAATATCCGTGCGCTTTCAGCAATGCCAGGTAAGCGTTCATTAATAACCTCAGGGCCAAGATGCATTAAGTTTAAGTAGATATGATCTTTTTCAGGCCCAACGCCCCGACCTGCATTGATTTCCATGGTCATGGCGCGTGACACGACATCACGAGACGCTAAGTCTTTAGCATTAGGGGCATAACGCTCCATAAAACGCTCACCTTCGGAATTGGTTAAATAACCGCCTTCGCCACGAACGCCTTCAGTAATTAATACACCAGCGCCATAAACCCCAGTAGGATGAAACTGTACAAATTCCATATCTTGCAAAGGCAAACCCGCACGTAACACCATGGCACTGCCGTCGCCAGTACAAGTGTGGGCTGAGGTTGCAGAGAAAAATACCCGACCACTTCCGCCTGTGGCTAACACGACTTGATGGCCTCTAAAACAATGCAACTCACCCGTGGTTAAATCCCACGCCATGACGCCTTTACAAACGCCATCTTCCATTATCAGGTCGGTAGCAAAGTATTCTATGAAAAACTCAGCTTCATGCTTGATGGATTGTTGATAAAGCGTATGCAATATTGCATGGCCTGTTCTATCAGCAGCGGCGCAGGTTCGTTGTGCAACGCCTTCACCGTTGTGGGTGGTCATGCCACCAAAAGGTCGTTGATAAATTTTGCCTTCATCGGTTCGCGAAAAAGGTACGCCAAAATGTTCTAACTCGATAACCGCAGGCACAGCTTCACGACACATATATTCAATCGCATCTTGATCACCTAACCAATCGGAGCCTTTAACTGTGTCATACATATGCCATTGCCAAGTGTCTTCACCCATATTGCCAAGCGCGGCGGACATGCCACCTTGGGCAGCAGTGGTGTGTGAGCGGGTAGGGAAGACCTTGGTGATACAGGCTGTTTTTAATCCAGCCGCTGCCATGCCTAAGGTGGCGCGAAGCCCCGCACCGCCCGCACCGACTATGACGACATCGTATTCGTGTTCTATGACTTTATAGTCTTTCATTTTGATCAGTCCCCAAAGACAATCGTTAGTATAGAAAGTACGCCAGCACCCATGAATAAATAGCTTAGCAGTTTGACGCTGAGAATAAGAGAATTTCGCTTTTGAACATTAGCAATATAGTCTTCTAATATGACCTGAAGCCCAAGAATCGCATGGCGAAACGAAACAATAATTAATAGCAGCAACAAAAGGGTATTGATAGGTGTTTTTACCCACTCAATAACAGCTGTGTAGGAAGCTTCAGGAAGATTTGCGAGACTAAAACAAAACCAAATCACTAAGGGGATAAGAATAATGGCAGTAATTCTTTGTGCTAAAAAATGATGTGATGCGCGCTGACTCATAGCGCTAAAAACCAAGTAATTAGTGTCAATAGAAGGCTGATGACCAACACAGCAACGCCTGATCTATTTGCTTGATCCATTTCAAAGCCCTTGCCAATATCCCAAAACAGGTGGCGTATGCCATTACACAGATGATAAAAGAGAGAAAGGGTGAAACCAAAAAGAATAAACTTCCCAAGCCAACTAGCTAGTAAGCCATGCATTATTGACCACGTTTTTTCGCCAAAAGCCGCACTAATCAAGGCGATTACTATCAACATAAGCCCAAAAAACAGAGCAGTTCCAGTGGCACGATGCAATATGGATAATTTTGCTGTAAAGGGCAATTTATAAACTTGTAAATGTGGCGACATTGGTCGCTTATCATTCCATGCCATTGTTAATTCTCAGAGCTAAGTGTTTTTTGAGTATAGGACATATCTCATTTAGTTTTTATTCTTAATTGTGTGCTCATTTTGATGTATTTTTGTGATTGCATTTCATTGATCCTGCTAACGGTGCGTTTAAACTCAAATGCAAGACGAGTGGATCGATAAAGTCTTTCAGGTTCGGCATCTGCAGAGACAACAATATTGACATGCATATCGTAAAAAGAATCGATCATATTGATAAAACGTCGAGCCGCATCATCCATACTGCTATCCATCATAGGAATATTGGAAATAATAACGGTGCGAAAAAATGTAGCGATTTGCGTGTAATCTTCTGTCGAACGTGGCGTATTACAAAGATCATCAAAACTAAACCAAACAACTTCTGTATTCCACATTTTAACGGGAATCTTACGGTCATTAATAATGATATCAGTTCGGTCTCGTTGGAGGTTTACACCAGAGAGTTGGCGAAAATGTTGTTCTAATTGTTGCTCAGTATTATAGCTACTGGATAGGTAATAAACGCCAATGTCTTCCAAGGTTTTGCTACGATAATCAAACTCGCCTTCCATTTCGGTAACGTGTGTGTGTGTGTTTAGCAATTCAATTGCTGGTAGAAAGCGATCTCGCTGTAAGCCATTTTTATATAAGTCATCGGGACGGAAGTTAGAAGTGGTTACCAATACCACATTCATCTCAAATAAGTTTTGAAATAGTCCTGCTAAGAGCATGGCATCGGTAATATCAATAACATGCAACTCATCAAGGCAAAGTAGTTTGGCTTTTTTAGAGAAACTTTTGGCGACAACTTTTAAAGGGTCAGAAACACCTTCTAAAGTGGCTAGTTCACTGTGCACTAGTTGCATAAAACGATGAAAATGCAAGCGAAGCTTTTTCTTGATAGGTAATAGATTATAAAAATAATCAACGAGATAGGTTTTTCCTCGACCTACACCTCCCCAAATATATAGGCCTGTTGGTAACTTTTCAGGTTTAGAGCGTGTAAAGAAATTACTCAGCGAAAATTCTTTCTGGGATGCATCGTTATTGATTAAAAAGGTATAAACCGATTGGAGTTCTTTAATGATTTTAATTTGATGTGGGTCTGCAGATATTTCGCCATTATCGATAGATGATTGATAGGCAGTTATTAAAGCATTATTAGAATTTGATTTATTCGAAAGTGCAGGGCTGTTTTTTTCTTGCCAATTCATTAGCAAAGTCTCATTATTTTTAGCATATTGTATTGAATAATAGCTTAAAAAGTACACCCCCCCACTTTTCTCGTGTTTTTCTACTTAGAGGGCTATTTAACAATGAT
>CAYTRF010000202.1:0-537 GCA_964440065.1 uncultured Cocleimonas sp.
AGGAAGAAAATAGAAATGAAACTTCAGTTCAGTTCCAAACAACCATGATGGTCACCTTCGTCTCCCAATGCGAGAAAAAATCATTGCCAAAAACACGACGAGTGCTAGATGCCTTCGCCAACCGAATAGGAAGCAGAACATGGCAAACGGTTATTACTAATGAAGGGTTAATAGCGGTTAAAAAGTTATTGAGAAAAACGGCGAGTAAGAATACGGCGGTGAGTTGTCATTGGATTCGCAGTCGAAGTAGGAGTGAATTACAATGGGTTATCGGTAATAAAAACAAATTCAACTCACAAGGCATTGTACCTGTGAATTACACCAATCAATTGGATGCACTAAAAATGGATGAAATAGAAGTAAAGATAGAAAAAATTTACGCTAATACAAAACAACAACCACTAGACCAACATCTATTTGCAGTGGGTCATGTGGCTTATCTGCTCATACAACAGATGATTGACGATAATAAACTTGCTAAAGCAGTCTTTTTGGCAGGGTGTTTGCACGATCTTGGGAAAATAGACCCTGAATTTC
>CAYTRF010000202.1:585-3896 GCA_964440065.1 uncultured Cocleimonas sp.
GATGATGGTTTACATATTGATAAAGGAAAGTTCTCTTTTGAGACTCATCCTCGTCATAATGAAATATCATTATTACTTTATCATTTGATGTTAGATGACTCCTACAAAGGTATCAATAAGCGTAATAGGGATCGAGTTAAACACGTGATTTATTGGCATCACGCCAAACCCATTCGTAAAATTGATTTTAAGAAACTGGATAGTGTTTACAAAAGATTTAAGAAGAATATTGGCAATTCTAAGTTCGCCGAAACTATCCAAACCGTTAACCAGTTGCTAGGTGCAGTTGATGAGATAGCTGAGGGGTACTTATCTAAAGCTCCGTTGTTAATCAGTGATAGTTTTAAAAATAAGATAGATGAGGATAGAGAATATGGATTAGATGAAACAAACTTTCCTACTTATAAAAAATACTCTCTAAGTAATGACGATGTGGAAGATTATCTTGATAACATCAAAGATAATGCAAAAAACAACCTTTCACGAACAGCTGTTATAACTGCTGACCGCTTAGTCTCGTCATTAAGCAGTGAAGCGCTATCCGCTCATATAGAAGCAAAGACACTTAAAACACTAATTACTAAACCACACAATAAAGACAGTGATTTAAGCAAACAAATACAGACTTGTTTAAGAGGATTTATAGAACGCTACCCTGATAGCACCCGTAATCCAGCACAAGCCAAAGCAGCAGAACAATTATCTGATGCTGAAAGCGTAGGCGTGTTAAATGGTCCTGCTGGTTGTGGAAAAACAAAAATAGCATTGGAATGGGCGGCAAAGACACATGCCAAACAAATTATTTGGGTTTGTCCTCGTGTGCAGGTTTGCCAAGGCTTACTCAATGATTTAACCAGTAGTGACTATTTGCCTCATGCAAAAATAGAAATAAATACTGGTGAGTTTAAATTCATTTATCAAGATGGAAAGAAGAGAGATACCACGGAAAGTGAAGCCTTTTCAGGTGATATTGTTATCACAACGATTGATCAAATTACGAATGCTATCGTTACCCACAATAAGGTTACAAGCCTCGTCACCTATATGAATGCTCATGTTGTCTTTGATGAATACCATGAGTACATCAATATGTCGGCATTCAATTTATTATTTGCAGAGTTGGTTGAATGTAAAAAGCTACAAGAAGAGAATGCTAAAGCACTGTTAGTTTCTGCAACACCTAATTATTATTTTGTAGAAGAGTTCTTAGGTATTCATCCTGACGATATTATTGGTATTGATAGTTTTAATCAGAGTAAATATAAAATTGAGTTTGCCGAATTTGATGAATCCAAAGAAGATAGTAGTAACCCTCTTTATCAAGAACAGCCAGATAATACTTTTATAATAAGTAATACGGCAATAACCGCACAAAAAAGCTTTATTGATAATCAGAATAAGGAGAATGGCTTACTCTTTCATTCCAAATTTAAGAAGGGCGATAAGGATAAACTATTTCAAAAGGTCTTTGATAATTTTAAGCGTGACGGCTCACAAGAGCACTCTATTTTACGAAGTGGCCCTGTGGTTCAAGCCTCTTTAAATATTAGCTGTGACCGTATGATTACAGAGTTTACCCATGCCGAAAACTGGTTACAAAGGCTAGGGCGACTTGATCGTTTTGGTTTGAATGATGACGCTAATACTTATGTAATAGCTATTCCTGAAACCTTAGCGAAAGGCAAGCAATCGGGGAAGTGCGCAAGATTTTTAAACTCATTAAATACGCTTCAATCTGCAAAGGCATGGTATGTGTTTCTTCAAGATAAACTAACAGAAGAAACTGTCACGCTTACAGAGATTTATCAGCTTTACAAAGAGTTTTATGAAAATACCAATCATCGTAAAGCGGTCGAAGAAGATTTAAAAATAGCGTTAAAGAAAAGTGCCCAGCTAATCGACCTAAAGTTGATTGACCCTGTAAGTTTTCCACGTAAAAAATTACCTAAGTCAGATAAGGTAAAAATCAAAAAGCACTCATTACGGGGAGATAATCGTTTTGTACAAATGGCTATTTGCAATATAAGTGACCGCGATACTATTGAGCGTCCTAATGAGTATGCTTATTCAAACTCTGATTTAGAAGCGAATCTAACCGTCTCTGTTGAGTTGATTTGTGGTTATGGAGACAGTAATCAAGACTTGTTGGCGTTTATGGTAAAGAAGCACCACAATATTATGGCAGATTCCAAGAAACCGTATAAAAACTTCATTTTACTCAATGAGGCTAGAAACCCAGAAACACCTATTTATTTAAGCTATGTACCAAGTGATCTTACAAAAGTAAATTCACAGGCACATGCAAACGCAATTTATTATGCCGTTGGCAATAAGCAAGCTATAGGCGCACTTTCATTATCACAGCTAAACAAATAACTAACCAAAGGAAATTAATATGAATAAGGTAACGGGAATAAGAAGTGTAGATTTCAAAATTAAAGCACTAGGACATGGTGTTGTTAACTGGAATGGACCAACAACACTAACGGGTGATGGTGGTAAAACAGTTGATAATCACACGCTACCAAAGCTACGAGGCTATACAAACCTTACGGGTAAGGTAAAAGAAGATACAGGTTATCAATATAAAAAAGAAGCCACTGATATAGATTTTAAAAAGACACCGTTATATATCAGTCAAAACTGTATTCGCCACCATCTTTTTAAAGAGCAAGCCTTTGATATTCATTATGCTAAGAAGAATAATTTAGACAAAGTATTAGCCTCTATCACAGGTTTAGTCCGTGGCTACGTCGTACCCGCAACCCAAAATAAAAAAACCAGCCCTTTGTTGATGGAAGACTTTGTTGACCAACTAGGAAATGGTAATTTTGAGCAGTTTGGGCAAGCAGGCGAGCGCGATAGTTCTTCTTTCTTTTCAAAAACAACCTTTGGTGATACTGAATACGTGTCTTATGGTTCAATCAGTATTGAACAATTACAATTTATATCACTTGATAAAAAGTTTGATCGTGAAGCAATGGAAATTAAAGAAGGGCAGGGAGAAAAAGTCGCAGAAGGTGTAGAAGCCTTTATCCAATCACTTAATCCGAATTTAAAACCTGTGGCAACCTTTAATGAAAACTATGTGCGTAATGGCACAATTTTTGAAGAAGGTGAAAATGGTATTTTACTAAATAATGATGCAGTTCAAGCACTGGTAGAACAAACCTTATCTCAAATTTCAGAACTTTCTATACGTCAGGCAAAGTCTTATATGTATGTTGATGAACTTACAGTTGATTACAATGACAGCAATAAAATGATGCGTATTAAACGTGATGAAAGTGATATTTCGGAAGAAGCAGATT
>CAYTRF010000203.1:0-3866 GCA_964440065.1 uncultured Cocleimonas sp.
GAAATAAATTAAATCACCCCCGTTTTCAGGTGAAGGTGCATGCCAAAAATGGTTAAAGCCAACATCGTATAAAGTTGCCGATGAGGCAAATGAGGCAATATGCCCACCCAGCTCAGCACTTTTTCTATTAGCACGAACTACCATTGCGGCGGCATTCCAGCGAATATAACAACGAATGCGACTTTCAATGCTTAAATCACCCGGGTTGGCTTTTTCAAGATGCGTTGGGATAGTATTAATATAAGCCGTATTAGCCGAATAAGGAAGATTGGCACCATTATGACGAGCAGTATCAATTAATTGTTCGATAATAAAGTGAGCACGTTCCACGCCTTCTGCTTCTATGATGGCCTCTAATGATTCGGTCCAGTCTAATGTTTCTTGTGGATCGACATCCGTACCTTGGTTATCTATATGATTACTCATTATGCTTACCTTTACCCTGTTTACAATTACTTATAATTTTGTGAAAAAGATTTTAACATTAAGCACCTTAAAAACCAATAAATAGAAGATATATAAATTAAATATAGTAAATTCAACATGATACGAACTAAGAATAAATTATAAATGAAATAGCAAGCATTTTATAGACAGCGTTATGAGTGATCTAACCACTTATGCCTAATGTTTAGGGATACTTTTTAAAACCAGTTGATTGAACCAGTTACAATTATGAAAACTATACTGTAAGCTTTCCCCATGACATCAAATGCAGCAAAAAAATTGAATAATCCTCTAATCAATCAATTTACCTCTAATTCAAACTCATCAGAAGATGCTGAAATGATTGCTCCTATGGGAGGCCGTTTTCGTGGCTTTATGCCTGTTGTTATTGATATGGAAACAGGAGGTTTTAACCATCATACTGATGCTTTATTGGAAGTTGCTGCCGTAACCTTACGATTTGATAATAAAGGTATGCTTCGTCCACACAAAACTTATGGTTGGCATGTAACTCCTTTTGAGGGATCAAACCTTGAGCCTGCCTCCTTAGAAGTAAATGGAATTGATCCAGATTTACCGTTTAGACAAGCCATCGCAGTTGATGAAAAAAAATGCCTCGATGAGTTATTTTCAATGGTTCGAAAAGAAATGAAATTGAACAAGTGTAAGCGTGCTATTTTGGTGGGACACAATGCTGCTTTTGATTTGAATTTTTTAAATGCTGCGGTGGCACGAATTCAAAAGAAGCGTAATCCTTTTCATCCTTTTAGTACCTTCGATACGGTGACGTTGGCTGCAATGGCTTACAGACAAACTGTTTTAGCACGCTCTGTTAAAGCAGCAGGTTTTAGCTGGGATGCTTCAGAGGCACACTCTGCAGTTTATGACACCGAAAAAACGGCTGATTTGTACTGTAATATTATTAATCAGTGGGAATCTAATGTTGGTACTAAAGATATTATTAGACCTGAAGATGGCGTGTAACTAACGAATATTCTATGCCTAAATCAAAAAAAACCAGTAAGAAAAAACAGTTTCTTTGCAAATTCTCAGAACTAGAAGAAATCTCTTCGCGTGGCTTCTCTGTAAAAATAAAACGTAAAGAAACTAGCATTTTTATTATCAGACAGTATCAAGACGTTTTTGGGTACATAAATAGTTGCCCGCATGCTCAGGCTCCTCTCGAATGGAATCCTGATCAGTTTTTAGATGAGAAGCAAGAAATGATTCTATGTGCAATGCACGGAGCGGAATTTTCCATTGAAGAGGGAGAATGTCTGGGCGGCCCTTGCGATGGTCAAGGTTTAACAAAAGTGACTCTTGAAGTTGATGAAAATAAAATATACGTGATTTGATTATTTTGTAGAATATTTACAACAAGTACTTACGAAAAAGACAATGATCATTATAATCAAAGACTTGTGCTATCGTTGTGCTTTCTATCTGGGGATTAGGGTTATATGAAATTATTAGAGCTAATCACCATTTCAAGTTACAATCACTCACTCTATAAAATAAAGACTTAATAAACGTGAAAAAAATTGGCATAGTTGGCGCTACGGGCTATACAGGCGTTGAATTACTCAGATTATTAGTAACTCACCCTGAAATAGAAATTAGTTACGTTACATCACGTTCTAACCAAGGTACGCGAGTGGATGCTATGTTCCCAAATTTGCGGGGTTTTATTGATCTTGAGTTTAGTGATCCTTCAACGGATGCTTTAGCAGAATGTGATCTTGTTTTCTTCGCGACACCCAATGGTATTGCCATGAATCATGTTCCTGCGTTATTAAAAGCGAATACTAAGGTTATTGACTTAGCCGCTGATTTTAGAATCAAAGATGTTGACCTTTGGAGTAAGTGGTATGGGATGGAACATGCTTGTCCTGAGCTTTTGGATGAGGCTGTTTATGGCTTACCTGAACTTTTTCGTGAGCAGATAAAAGATACTAATTTGGTGGCGAATCCTGGTTGTTATCCAACGGCTGTAACATTGGGCCTTATGCCTTTGATAAAACACCAATTAATTGATTTGGATAATATTATAGCGGACACTAAATCAGGGGTAAGTGGTGCAGGTAAGGGGGCAAATGTTGCCACTTTATACAGTGAAATGGGGGATAGTTTTAAAGCTTATAATGTGCAAGGGCATCGGCATCAACCTGAAATTGCCCAAACGCTTACACTACTGTCGAATGAAAACTCTAATAAAAACTCTAATAAAAAGCCGAATAAGCCTATCGGCCTGACGTTTGTACCCCATCTGTTACCTATTATTCGGGGGATTCACGCGACACTTTATGCAAAATGCAACAATAATTCCGCTGATTTGCAAACCTTGTTTGAAGAGTATTATAAGAATGAACCCTTTGTAGATGTGCTTCCTGCTGGCTCTCATCCAGAGACACGTAGCGTTAAGTCATCAAATATGTGCCGAATAGCTATTCATAAAGTACCTGAAACCTCGCAACTGGTTATACTCTCTGTGATTGATAATTTAGTAAAAGGTGCAGCAGGGCAGGCGGTTCAAAATATGAATTTAATGTTAGGTATTGATGAAACACTGGCACTGACGCAACCTGCATTGCTACCTTAAATAACTAGCGGGTTAATATATGTTCGGAAAAAATAAACAACCCAAAGAAATCCTTAGAGCGTCAATAAGCTCTTTAATTGGCGCTGAAACTACTGTTGTGGGTGTGATTCAATTTCACGGTGGTTTGCATGTTGTGGGTACATTAAAAGGTGGAGCGTCCTCGGAAGATGATAGTTCTCTGTTAATCATTGATGAAGGGGCTCTAGTAACAGGTGATGTTCATGTCAATCATTTGATTGTAAACGGTAGAATTGAAGGAAATGTTTATGTTAAGGGCAAGGTTGAATTATTTGATAAAGCCCATATTGAAGGAGATGTACATTATGGATTACTCGAATTACCTGCTGGCGCAGAGGTCAATGGAAAGTTAATTCATTATGAGAATAGTGAAGGATAAAGATAAAACCTGACATAATCACGGTTTTCTCGTATTTGGTTCTATTTAAGGGTAGACTTATATAGACTTCACGAAATTTATTTAGGTGTAAAAATGACAGTAGAAACGCAAAGTCCAGCTCCCGTATTAAACTTTACCGAAGCTGCGGCAAATAAAGTAAAAGGTCTTATTGAAGAAGAGAAGAATGATGATTTAAAGCTTCGTGTCTTTGTTTCAGGCGGAGGTTGTTCTGGTTTTCAATACGGTTTTACGTTTGATGAAGTGATTAACGACGGTGATACCACCGTTGAAAAGAATGGTGTGAAGTTATTGATTGATCCAATGAGCTTTCAATATCTGGTAGGCGCTGATATTGATTATACTGAAGGACTTGAAGGTTCTCAGTTTGTAATTCGTAATCCAAATGCGAAAACTACTTGCGGT
>CAYTRF010000204.1:0-3844 GCA_964440065.1 uncultured Cocleimonas sp.
CGTCACGATGGATTCGTTGCCATTGTGGTGTTTTTCACAACCCTGTTTTTTGCACCACACCTAGAGAAAGGTATTATGATCGGCGTGTTACTTTCACTCGGTCTATTCCTTTACAGAACCATGAGTCCTCGCTTTGTTGAAGTCGTGCGCCATGAAGATGGAACCTTAAGAAATGCGGAATTATTTGGTTTAAAAACAAGTGATACGGTTTCTGTATTTCGTTACGATGGTGATCTTTACTTTGCTAATGCGGGATATTTAGAAGGTAAAGTATTAAACAGTGTGGCGGATAAGCCTAAGTTGAAAGTTTTGATTTTAGACTTTGAATCGGTCGATTTAGTTGATTCGACAGGTGAAGAAACAGTCGGCAGGATTGCTGAGCGAATGGAAACAGCAGGAATAGAACTTTATTTTGCACGTGCCAAAAGATCCATGCGCGATGCTTTTATACGCTCTGGCCTAATGGATCAAATTGGAGAAGAACGCTTCTTCCGTGAGAGGACTCACGCTGCTCGTTTCGCCAAAGAGAAGTTTGGTGATGAGATTGATGTTGAGCCAATAATGACAGCGATACACGTCAATAAAAATTGAAATTGATTGATAAATAAAAAGGCTTCTTCGTGAAGCCTTTTTTGTGTGCTACATTTAAGAAATGATTAAGATACTGTACTTTGCAAGCCTAAGAGAACAAATTGGGCGTGGCACCGATAATCTCGAAATTACTAAGCCAATTAATGTATTAGAAGCTTGGCAACAAGCTACAGGTTTGGATGAATTCACTGATAATTTGCTGATATCTGTAAATCAGGAATATGCTTCAGCGGAAGCACTGGTAAGTGATGGGGATGAATTGGCATTTTTTCCGCCTGTAACGGGTGGTTGATTATGCCTGCTGATAAAGTCATTGACGAAATAATAACTATTCGAGAGGTTAGAATTCTAGAGAGCGTTTTCGATCCTTGGCAAATTCAAAAAGAATATCAAGAAACCTCCATGCAAGGTCGTACTGATTTTGGCGCGACGGCGAGCTTTATCGGCACTATGCGCGACTTTAATGAAGGTGATGATGTCTTATCAATGGAGCTGGAGCATTACCCCAAAATGACCGAAAAGCAGTTGAGTTCAATCATTGATACTGCTACCAAGAAATTACCCATACAGAACGTACTGATTGTTCACCGTATCGGGAAGATTCTTCCTAGTGAACCGATTATGTTAGTGGCGGTTTGGTCAGCACACAGAGCGGCAGCATTCGATGCCTGTCGTTATTTAATGGAAGAGTTAAAGCACAATGCTCCTTTTTGGAAAAAGGAGAAATTAGTGCAGGGCAATAGTCGTTGGGTAGAAAAAAACACTGATGGTTATAGCTAATTATCTAGTTTGTAACGGCATCCATACCCATAGTCGAACTATTCAGCCTTCCAATCAGCAGATTTTCCGCCACTTTTTTCTAATAGCCTAACCCCATCAATTATCATGCCTCTATCAACTGCTTTGCACATATCATAAATGGTTAATAAGGCAACTTGTGTGGCATTTAAGGCTTCCATCTCAACCCCTGTTTTGCCGCTTACTTCTACGGTTGTTTTGCAATAAATAGCGGGCGGATTATTCTGCGGTTTTAAAACAATATCAACATGCGTTATGGCAAGGGGGTGACAAAGAGGAATAAGTTCAGCCGTTTTTTTTGATGCCATAATTCCAGCAATACGTGCGATACCTAGCACGTCACCTTTTTTATTATCGCCATCAATAATCTTCTGCAATGTTTCGTCTTGCATCAAAATATAACCTTCTGTGACGGCCACGCGCTTAGTAATGTCTTTGCTGCCAACATCTACCATATGGGCCTCACCTCGTTTGTTAAAATGTGTAAGGTCGCTACTTTGTTGAGCCATTGTCGTATCTCTGTAAAATATTTATGCCACGTAGTTTACGTTGGATGTGTTAAAATCACATCTCATTTATCTTATGTGTTTTACATGATTTTCAGTATAAATTCATCATGCGTACTGTGTGGTGATTCGACCGACCAATGTATTTCATTATGCCTTCCTTGTCAGAATGACTTGCCAAGAATATCGAGTGCTTGTTGCCGTTGTGGAATACCTATTACACTTAATGAGAGTATTTGTGGACAATGTATAACATCGCCGCCAGAAGTTGATTACACGTTTAGTTTATTTTCGTATGAATCCCCGGTTGATTACTTAATTACACAGTTAAAATTCAATCAAAAATTACCTTTTGCTGAGATAATGGGTTATTTACTGAAACAAGCTTTAGTCGGTACGATGGATGAAAATAAGCTGCCAGATGTTATTTTACCTGTGCCTTTACACAAAACTCGGTTAGCAAAACGCGGTTTTAACCAGTCTTTGGAAATTGCACGTCCTATTGCAAAAGCATTAAAAATACCCGTTGATTATCAATTTGTGCGTAGAGTAAAAAAGACCATAAGCCAAACTGATTTAACGGCAAAAGAGCGCAGACGAAATATTAAAGGCTGCTTTGAGGTATCACCAAAGCCAGCCTATAATCATGTCGTTATTATTGATGATGTTGTCACTACAGGCTCAACCACAAATGAGTTGGCAAAAGCATTGAAACAATCTGGTGTTGGGAAAGTAGGAGTTTGGACAATTGGAAGAGCAAGGATATAAGCAGATGATTAAAAGTATGACAGCATTTTCGCGTAAAGATCGACTAGCAAAAAATACTAAAATGCCTGCTGAAATAAGTTGGGAGATTCGCACCGTCAATCACCGTTATCTTGATGTGAGTTTAAGTCTTCCCTCCAGTCTAATGGCTTTTGAAAACGCATTTAACCAGCAAGTAAGAGATAAACTTGGTCGCGGAAAAGTTGATGCCAAGCTTTCTTTAAATATTTATCACCCTGAAAGTCACAATACTATTGCCATAAATAAAGACAAAGTAAAAGCATTGCTCTCAGCAAGGCATAGCTTAGAATCAATCTCAAAAAAGCCAGTAAGTTTGTCGGGAATGGAGATTTTAAACTGGCCAGGTGTATTAGAGAAAACAAAAGAAAATAGCGAAGAGTACTTAGATGAAGTTAGACAATTACTCGACTTAACACTAGGGGCATTGATATCCACTAGAGAAAATGAAGGAAAACGTCTTGAAAAAATGATCATAAGCCGATGTGATCAAATTAATACGCTAGTAAAAAACGTAAAAGAAAGGCGTGTTGAAGTGGTTGCTACTTTACGTGAAAAGGTTTTACAAAAGCTTGCTGGCTTGGATGTTACCGCAGACCCGAATCGGCTAGAACAAGAAATGGTGTTCCAAGCACAGCGTTTAGATGTTGATGAAGAGTTGGATCGACTAGACGCACATATCGAAGAAATAAGAGACGTGCTAGATCGCGACGAACCTGTGGGTAGGCGATTGGATTTCCTAATGCAAGAACTTCATCGTGAGGCCAATACGTTAGCATCAAAATCTAATGATGCAGAAACCACACGCGCTGCTGTGGATTTAAAGGTTTTGATTGAGCAGATGCGCGAGCAGATAATGAATATTGAGTGATGCTTTAATACAGAGGTACGGCACAACGCAAGCAGGAACACCACTTGGTGGTGAGAAATTTAGACAACAGATAGAGGATTTGTTAGGTGTAAAAACTAGATATTCTAAACGTGGTCGCCCAAAATCTTTTTAAAGGGTACTGACCCCTTTTCTCTTTTAAAGGGTACTGACCCCTTTTCTCCTCTGATCCCTTTTCTCCTCCTAAAGGGTACTGACCCCTTTTCTCCTGCTTTTCTCTGCTTTTCTCTGCCTTTTCTGCTCTTTCTTTGTAGACAGTACTCTGCCAATCAAAAAC
>CAYTRF010000205.1:0-3833 GCA_964440065.1 uncultured Cocleimonas sp.
AACTGGTTTGACGATGAAATCATCGACGTAACCGCACATTTAAACAAAGCCTTTTATAAATTTAAGTAGCGCATTCATCTTTTGCTCCATTACTGCGTTGCCCTCCGTACTCGAATGATCACATACTTATTGTATGCTCAACATTCTCCGTGCGAAGCGCGCCTTGTACTGAAACAAAATATAAACGTGCTACCTTCAAAGGGGATTTCTTGATCTCATCAATCAACACTGGGCGGGTAATAATCCGCTTCGGTGCTGAGCTTCTCGTAGAACCTCCTTCATCAGAAACAAATCAAACCCCCGTACGTTGTACAGCAAAACGTAAATTCGACACCATTGTCTGTGGTGATGTCATTACATGGCACCACAATGAACACGGCAATGCCTCAGTTGATGACTTACTTCCTCGTAAAAATGCACTAGCACGCCCTGGTTATCGTGGTCGTATGAGAACTATTGCGGCCAATATTGATCAAGTAGTAATAGTTAATTCATGGCTGCCTGAAACCTCATGGGATTTAGTCGATCGCTATTTAATCGCTGCCGAACAGTTAAAAGCTGAAGCGATTATCGTGATGAACAAGAGCGATCTCGCTGAAGAACACGCTACGGATAAAGATTGGCAAGCCATGCAAACTTATCGTGATATTGGTTACGATGTACTCGAAATGAATGCCGTAACAGGTGAGGGTGTAGATGCCCTACTCACCTTAATGCGCGATAAAACCTGTATTTTCAGTGGGCGCTCAGGTGTAGGAAAATCATCAATTGCTAATCAAATATTGCCAGATACGGATATTTTAGTGGGCATCATTTCTGATTCTGGCGAAGGAAAACACACAACCACTACCGCCACACTGTATAAATTACCCAAAGGTGGTTATCTTATAGATTCCCCTGGTGTGCGTGACTACGCGCTTGGCGATATTAGCGAGCAAGATTTAAGTGGTGGCTATATTGAGTTTGCTGAATTTAGCGATATGTGTCGTTTTAATAACTGTACCCACGATCATGAACCTAAGTGCGCTGTGCGATCTGCCGTAGATGACAATAAAATAAGCAAGGAGCGTTATCACCGCTATATTTTGGCTTTACGCACTGCCTCCTCCTAATTTAAGATGAGATGGGATAAAAAGTACACCCCCCACTTGAATGATAGCTCGTTTTTGTTATTTAAAAACGATACTAGAATTTATGCAAAGCTTCGATCATTTTTTGTTATGATGATTTTAAAAAGGGGCTAGGGTCTAAATGACAAATAAGTACAAAAAATCAAATAACTACTATCCCATTATACTTACATTCCTTATTAGCATTACGGGAATAGCTACGGCAAAAAGTAATAGTTATACAGCCAAACAAAACGAATTCTTACAGGCGTATCAGACACTTAACAAAGGTGGGCTATATTACGGCAATAATCTTCAGGATTATATTCTCTATCCCTACCTTGATTATGAACGCATCAAACAGAACCTCAAAAAAACTAACGACAATGCCTTAATTGGATTTATTAATAATAACCAACGAAGCTGGATGGCGGATGATTTACGCTCTGAATTAATGAGCCGCTTTGCTCAGAAAAAAAACTGGCGTGAAGTTCTGCGTCATCACAATGACAATATCAGCGGTTACAGAGCAAAATGCTTAGGGATTGAAGCAAAAGCTAGAACCAGTACAGGTAACAACAAAAAGAAGTTTTTAAACCAAGGGCTGGAAATTTGGCTTTCAGGAAACCCTAGACCTGAGGTTTGTACTGGGCTTTTTAATTTGCTAAAACAGCATAAGCTCGTTAATGATAGAACAGCATGGCAACGAATTGCTTTAGCCATGGATAAAGGCAAAACCAGACTCGCTAAAAACCTTAGCAAACACACTAATAACAAATCCTTAGTGTCACTTTGGACAAAGCTAAGAAAGAACCCAAGTAAACACCTAAACAATAGCCTACTAAAAAAGAATGATGCACGTACCAATCAAGTCATTGTTTATGGTATTAAACGCCTAGCCAGAAAAAACACCTACAATGCAACGGATCGATGGATACAGTTTCAAAAAACTCATCACTTTACCATCCAAGAAAAAGCCCAAGTAGAAAGTTATATCGGAGTAAGACAAGCCCTAGATCAAAGCCCTTATGCTTTGCAAAACCTAGCTGTTATTCCAGCAAAACATCGTAGTGAAGAGGGTAGTTTATGGATGGCAAGACGTGCTATTCGCCAAGGTGACTGGCATAAGGTTTTAGATGCAATTCGTGGTATGACTGATGAGCTAAAGAAAAAAGACATATGGCAATACTGGCAAGCGACTGCCGAAAAAAAGACTGGCAAACCTATAACCATTAACCGTCATAAATTAGCGGAAAATGCATCCTTTTATGGTTTTTTAGCTGCGGATGAATTAAAGATACCCTACAAGCGCCTTTTACAAAAAGAAACCAATTGGCAAGCGTTGATTCCAAAAGTAAAAAACAGGAAATCAATGCAACGAGCCACCGAGTTATTTGCCATCAACAAGCCCAAATTAGCTAAAAAGGAATGGAATTGGACTCTCAAACAACTTGATAAAATGGGCATACTAACCGCTGCGGCCTACGCCCATGAAATTGGCCAGCCATTTTTGGGGATTATCACCGTTTCAAAAACCAAAGATTGGAATCAGACGGGTTTACGTTTTCCACTTCGTTATCAATCATTGGTCAAGAAAGTTGCTCGATCACAACGCATTGTTCCTGCGTGGGTTTATGGCGTTATGCGCCGTGAAAGTGCATTTGACCCCATTATCCAATCCCATGCTAATGCCAAAGGCTTAATGCAAGTGCTGCCTGCCACAGCAAGAGGTGTTGCTAAAAGACTGGGAATAAAAGGTCATCGTACTTCGGACCTTTTCATCCCTGAGAAAAATGCCTTGATAGGTGCAGGTTACCTCAGCCACATGCTAAAAAGGTTTAAAGGTAACTATGCCAAAGCCACAGCGAGTTATAACGCAGGACCACACAGAATTCCAAGATGGACACCTGATCACCCAATAACAGCTCCACAATGGATTGAGAGTATTCCTTTTAAAGAAACACGAAACTATGTACGTGCAGTAATGTCCTATACCACTATCTACGATCATAAGTTAAACTATAAAAACCGAAGAAACTTACGATTATCGCAACGCTTACAAAAAGTTGGACCTTAATTAAATGTACTTTCTAAAGCCTCACTTTCCTATCTTTGCAAAAAACATAAGAAAAGTGGGGGGTGTACTTTTTTATACTTCAAAAAAAGTAAACAAAGCCCGTACAGCAATCTCCCGCAAAAACAACAAGGTGTCGCCCTCATCACCGCAATGATTATTAGCACTATCGCTGTGTCACTAGCAGGCACAATAATGTATCGTCAGCAATTACAAATTCGCCTTGCCAGTAATATTTCGCACTTAGAACAAGCCTATATGTATGTGCATGGCATGGAGGATTGGGCGGGGACTATCCTAGTTAATAGCTTTAATGACAATGATAAAACCTATGTTTCATTAGAAGATGATTGGTTTGCCAAAGGCCAGTTAATTACCTTTCCTATTGATGGTGGCACTTTAAATGGTCAGCTTATTGATTTGCAGGGACGGATTAATGTAAATTCTTTAAACCGACCTAAACCCCCTCAGCCTCAGCCCCAAAACCAAAACCAAAACCAAAACCAAACTCAAGCAGGGCAAGAAAATCAAAACCCCGTTGAGCCAGAACCTGATATTGGCGATATAAACCGTACTCGTCTGCAAAATTTGATTGGCAAAATCGCCCCACATCAAGCCATGGGGCCCGCTGAAAACTTTACCGATATATT
>CAYTRF010000206.1:0-3828 GCA_964440065.1 uncultured Cocleimonas sp.
TTCCACCAGGTGTCGTATCAGGCAAATAAAGTTCGGCATACATACCAGGCGACGCCGCAATTCCAACAGGCAGATCGAATTTCACCACGACGGTATGTCTGGAAGGATCAGCAACTGGATATATCTGCGATACTTTAGCAACTGTAGGATTAATATTACCAATACGAACTGGGACGCTCATACCTTTTTGCAAGCTTGATACTAGCATTGAAGGCACATCCGCTTTTAGCCTCAAGTACTTGACGAAGCCATACTTCATCAAAGGCTGGCCTGGCTGTACTGCATCACCCACTTCAATCATTTTTGACATGATAATGCCTTCAAATGGCGCAGTTGAAATAGTGTCTTTTATCTTTGTATTTAATTCATTTAGTTGCGACCAAGTCATCATAACTTGACTTTCGGCTTGAGTAACACCCGTCGCACTGCTCACTAAATCTGAGTAACGATTATAGTCTGTATCTTGATCACCCATCATGTCATACATGGGTCGAGTGAAATAAATATCCATCATTGATGGCATTCCCATCCCAGGCATACCAGCAATACTTTTACTTCTAGGAGAAACCATCTCTCTTCGATACTGCGCCTTAGAATTATTTAGTGCAGCCTGCGCAGAAGTAATCTGCGCCCAAAGTGTATTTCTTTTTGCTAATAATTGAGCATCATCAATTTTAATCAGGATATCTTCTTTATTAAACTTTGTGCCAACTTCTCCACCTACCATGGTAATTTTACCTGGCACCTGCGCTGTAACCGTAATCTCTTTAAAAGGCACAACCGTACTACCCAAAACTGTCTGCGAGCTGGAAAGTGATTTATTTACCGTTATGATTTCCGCTGCGATTACGATTGAACTTAAAGAGAGAAAGGGGGCTATCAGACATGAGCTGACGACAAGCATTTTCAGATGTTTGTATTTTACTAGCATTATTATATTTCCTATACGATCCACATCGGCTCCAACCTTAAAACGTAGGAGTACCACCCGATTAATAAAACCCTTGATAGAAGGATTCATGGCCTGACAATGCTAAAATTGACTTGAGGGAGCCAACAGACACTGCAAACCTAGCGACGTTCGACTATAGCTTCTTAGCAAATGAAATTCCAGTCAAATCGCTGACCGGCATATCTAAAACTATAATTGGGTTATATTTGACTAATAATTACCCATAAATACTCTTAGTCTCGTGTTAGTTTAATTATTTATATACGAAACTAGTCATCATTATTGCAAAGGAAACAAACGAATTATTTCACCCCAGTGCTTATGCTCTAACGTCAACTCAATAGCCTCTGGTAAACTATTTTCGCTCCAATTCTCTTGCCATGCTTTACTTTTATTTAAGAATCGAAAATCAAAACTTTCAACATCATTCAAAAGGGGAACTGCTATTGGCTCAGCATCAAAATGATCAACTAAGTTCCAGCTCTTTCTAATCAATTTTTGCTCTTCCACCTCATATTGAATACGCTGTAATGAACTACGAACAGCCTCAGTAGGATTTGAATTTCCCGATCGAGTAAACTCTATTTTTCCCTCATCATCAAACCCAGAGACCAATGCTGGCACCTGGTCTTTACTATCAAAGCCAGCACTTCTCGGGCGGGCTACAATCTGACGCATATCCCGTTCAATAAACATCATCGTACGCTTTAATTTTTTTAGCTTTTGCTCTTGCGCCGTTATTACTTTATCACTGGTTAAAATATTGGCAAGTGCGCCATACGCCATTATCGACATAAAAGAAAAAATAACCATGGCAATCATTAATTCCAACAGGGTAAAACCTGTATTCTTAGAATAGGGAAAGTAGCCAGCAGCTATCTTCATGGCTTTGCCAAAAAACCTACAACGGTAACAAATGGATCAACGTCTTCATCAGTTGCATTCCAAACAGACATTTCTATACGCTTTATATTGTCATCTTCGGTTTTAATGGTTACTTGAACCCAGCTCCACTCGTGACCCGCCATTTCTTCTGTGCCTTTATCTTCACCTATTTTAGGCCACTCACCTTTTATTTTTAGTTCTGTAAGTTTGTTTAAAGCAACCCACTGCGCAAAGGTTTTACTCGTCAATCTGGTTGAGTTTTGAGCCGCCCCGCCCATGACTTTTATTGCGCCACCCAAAGCAACTGCAACGATAAACAGTGCTACCATCACTTCAAGCAAGGTAAACCCAGCGTTAATTTTCTTCATCTTCATAACTAAAAAGTACTCACTCCCCTTGCTTGAAGATTTGTTCAATACCGCCAATAGCATTAACTTTGATAGTAATCGTACTTTTATTGGAATATGTCATCACATAAGTAAACGGCGTCATTTCACCACTAGAAAGAATAAGTATTTGCGGCTTTAGTTTTTCTTCTTCGCTTTTCTCCCTTTTAAGGTTTACCGACACCCCCTCGATTAGTAGTTCTGACTCTATACCACCAACTAAACTACGCTTATTGAAAGGTGATTCGTTAAAAGCTTGCCAATTTTGATCTTCATATCGAAAAAAGGAGTAACCCGCCTCACCAACTGATAAAGCCAAATCCTTTGATTGTAATATTGCCTCATCCACAGATAGTGACAAAATTGCAGTAAAACGATCAGCCTGCTCTTTTAGAAGGTCATCACCCGTTCGAGGGAAAGATAAAGAAACAGCGCCCATCATAATCGCTGCAATCACAACGACTACCATGATTTCAATAAGGGTGAAGCCTGTATTTTTCTTTGTCATTTTTTAGTAAGAAAATTATTAGTTCAATGTCCAACCGTTAACATCATCATCGCTTTGGATACCATCAGGCCCAAATGAGTAAATATCGAAATCACCATGAGTTCCCGGGCTTAAATACTTGTAGTTATTTTCCCAGGGGTCAATCGGGGTTTTTTTCATGTATTGACGCCAGTTTTTGGGGGCTGGGTCACCCGCAGGTTTACTAACCAATGCTTCAAGACCTTGATCAGTATTGGGGTAGACGTAGTTTTCAGCTTTATAAAGCTCCAGCATTGATTCAATACTTTTCATATCCGTACCTGCTCTTGAAATACTGGCTTTTTCAATATTGCCTAATAATGATGGCCCAATAGCAGCAGCCATAATCGCAATAATCACAACGACGACCATCACTTCTAGCAAGGTAAAACCGCTATTTTTTCTCTTAAGTTTATTCATCTCTATCCCTTTATTAAATCTTTCGTTATTCTAGTTGACTCTGTATTTTGCCATAGTTATGAACAAATAACCAAATCCATGAAGCCATTAATACAAGCCATTATAGCGTTTTCACTATTATTGATCATATCTCAGTTCTTTATTGATGAACTAGTGTTTGATCGAAACGGTATAGCTCAACATCAGTGGTATCGCATTGTTACGGGGAATTTTGTTCACTCAAATTATCCGCATCTATTGTTAAATCTCGCTGGCTTATGGATAGTCGGATTCTTATTCATAGACAGTATGAGCGTCAAAACATTCATTTTTAGTAGCATAATTCTCAGCTTATTTGTCGGCCTTGGGCTTTATTTTTTCAACCCTGAACTCATTAAGTATTATGGTTTTTCAGGTGCACTTTATGGTTTGTTTTTAATTGGCGCCACAACCGTTATCTTGCAAAAGGATTTTGTCACTGGTTTATTGCTTTACGTTTTTATTATTGGAAAAATAATCTGGGATCTTTTTAATGGAGGAAGTGCTTCCAGCGCAGAACTCATTGGTGTACCCGTTGCTATTCATGCTCATTTATATGGTGCTATAGGAGCCATTATTATTAGTTTATTTTTGATTCTCTTAAGGAAGCTCTGATCAAGTCCATAAAATTCTGCGCGCTT
>CAYTRF010000207.1:0-3827 GCA_964440065.1 uncultured Cocleimonas sp.
GGATTTGTTCTATTGTTAAATCAACAGCTTGGCTGATACAGTCAATAACAACAAAATCGTTGCCCAGACCGTGCATTTTCGTGAATTTTATTTGCATGTTTATTAGTGCCAAGCTTGAAAATTAAAGTGATGTCGCTATATTATATAATGTAATGCTTGATTCAGCATACAAAGATAGTGCGATAAACTGCTTTTAATGATAAAGTGGCGCGCGCATATCAGCTTTAACTTATACATAGGAACTTATCAATGAGCGAATTTAACGAAGAACTAGATGCACGTGGTTTAAACTGTCCACTACCAATTTTACGTGCTAAAAAAGCAATTAACGGTCTTGAGGTAGCTCAAACACTAAAAATTATTGCAACTGACCCTGGTTCAGTAAAAGATTTCGAGGCTTTCTGTAAGCAAACTGGCAATGAGTTAGTTTCAACTTCTGAAGATGGTGGCGAGTACACTTTCTTTATCAAGAAGGGTGCTTAATCAAAGTGTTAAATACTTAGTTCTAAATTAGGTATTGATGTAAAAGCACCTTAGGGTGCTTTTTTTGTGTCTGTTAGGAATGGATAATGAAACAGGATTTTGAGCGACGTTTTGGTGGTGTTAAAAGGTTATATGGTGATAAAGGTTTAAAACGATTTAGACAGTCTCATATTATAGTGATAGGCATTGGCGGTGTCGGCTCGTGGGTTGTTGAAGCCTTAGCAAGAAACGCAATTGGTAAAATCACCATGATTGATATGGATGTGGTTGCTGAATCCAATATTAATCGTCAATTACCTGCATTATCCAGTACCCTTGGGCGAAATAAAATTGATGTAATGTCTGAACGAATCATGGATATAAATGCTGATTGCCTTGTTAATAATATTGATGACTTTCTGACAAAAGAGAATATTTCAGAACTAATCTCATCGGATTGTGACTATGTTATTGATTGTATTGATAGCTCCCGAGTTAAAGCAGCATTAATAAGCTGGTGTAAGCGCCAAAAAATAAAAATTATTACTTTAGGTGGTGCAGGTGGTCAGACTGATCCAAGCTTAGTTAAAATTTCTGATTTAAGCCGTGCCATACATGACCCACTACTTTCTAAAACACGAAAACTGCTGCGACAGAACTATGGCTTTTCGAGTAATGTAAAAAGACGTTTTACTATTCCTTGTGTTTATTCGATGGAACATTTGATGTATCCATCAAGTAATGGAGAGGTATCACAAGAAAAGATAATTGAAGGTGATGCTAAAGGAGATTTATCCTGTGCAGGTGGTATTGGTTCATCCATCATGGTTACCGCTACATTTGGCTTTATAGCTTGTGCCTATGTGTTAAAGAAGCTTGCTAAAGTAAATTAGCGCTTTTTTGCTTTGGCAAACTTAGGAGCTAGTTTAATCACCTGATCTTGATACATGGCAAACCACAAAATAATCGGTGTTACAGCAGGCAAGATGAGATATCCCAATTGATAACCAAGCGCTATTAGCTCTCTGGTAAAAGCGGTGGTACCAACAGCATCACTAACTTCATTACTCAACTTAAAAACAAGCGTTAGCATGGCATCAAAACTAACCCCCCAGACCTGCACTATTAACAGTATAAGAAATCCTAAGAAAAAGTTTTGTAATTTATTAGGTAGCTTGTCAGGCGTTGCTAATAACATGGCTACAAATAAAGCCAACCCATAGCCGTACTTCATTGCATTAAGAATAAAAACCAGTTGTCCTTTATTAACACTGTTTGCTTCTGTCGCTTGAAAGCCGGTTACTATATATATCACTCGTTCATGCTGTTCAACATCTACAACAACACCATTAGATATTTGTAATAAGACGGCTTTGGATAAGAAGGCGACTAAAGTAACAATATAGGGCGTTAGGAAATACCAAGCAATAAAAGCAAGGGGAAACCAAATAAGGATTTTTAACAAAAAATACTTAACTGAAATAGTGTCAGCAACGGGTTCCATGATCGTTATGCCATTTTCTCTTCAAGTTCTGGCTCCTCAGGCAACATGCGTACCCAAATAATAAATACAATTAATGCATCTAGAATAATTAAAGCCTGCCATAGATATAAATGAGCCCATTCGAACCACTGCTTATCCCATTGTAAAAGGTAGAAGAGGCTAATAATTCGAACAATGTTCAGGGCTTGAATAGCCAGAAAGCCAAAAAATAAACCGTATAACTTGTTTTTCCAAGGGGCACGAAAAGCAATGATAGCAGCCGTTAAACAAATCATAGCCTCAACACCATTGCAACCCGGTTGAATAGACACTGCAGTACCGTTACTGAGGCTTTGTAAGATTACTCCATGAGATGTTACAGAACTATCAAAAAGTTGTGTTATGCTCGCGCTTACAGTTGCAATTAGCGCTGTAAACGGAAGGATTACAGCATTGCGTACAGGCTCAAGGAGCTCTAAAGTAAATAAAACGACAAGCACAATGATGAACCATGATATACGCATAAGTATTAAACCAATTTAGTTTTTAACATTTTAACAGGGATGTTGAGTATTTTCTATCTATCATCAACGGGCAAGCACATCAATTTATTCAGCTTACACTCAGTAATGAGTGATTATACTGGGTTCATAAGAATAATAAAAAAAGGAAATAATAGTGTTAAATAAAATTCTACTACTTACCCCTGTCATTATCATTAGCGCAAGCATGACAGCATGTTCTAGTCATAAGCCTCAAAAAGTAACATCCGTAAAGACATCCGTAATAAAAAAAGCAGTTGTGCAGAAAGTAAAAAAAGAGGTTATTCCTGTTGTTTATGAAAAAAGAACACCAACGGTTAGAAAAAGCAGAAATAATAGAAGAATTGCGAAGCGTCAACATTATCCTAGAATAGTTCGAAGCACTTTTGCTAATAAACTATCAAGTGCTGCTTTAGGGCGCTTAAAATCAAAAGTTCGATACGATGGCTCTTACCTAAAAATCGCTTATCCATGGGGCGACGTACCCGCAAATATTGGTGTTTGTACGGATGTTGTAATTCGCTCGTATAGAAAGCTAGGAATTGATCTTCAGCAACAAGTTCATCAAGATATGAAACTTGCTTTTAATACTTATCCTAATCTAAAAAAATGGGGTTTATCACGCCCAGATACCAATATAGATCATCGTAGAGTATATAACTTAAGACAGTTCTTTGCTCGTAAAGGCGCTGCATTACCCATTACTCGTGACCCTAATAAATATAAACCAGGTGATGTAGTTAGCTGGATGGTTGGACCAGGACTTCCACACATTGGCGTAGTAGTTAATAAGCGTTCGAAAGCTGATCCAAGACGATTTATGATTGTTCATAATATTGCTCATGGTACTCAGTTAGAAGATATGCTATTTCGCTTCCCAATAACAGGTCACTACCGTTACACGGCAGTACATGCAAAAAACAGCCCATCACACACTCAAATTGCATCAAGGCATAAAGCACCAAGAGCAACATCACAAAAAGATATGAACCTATTAAGAGCGGCTGCATCTAGCCTCTTAAAAACAACATCAAAAACGGCTAAAGCAAAAACGAAGACAATATCATCTAAAAATAATCAGAAGATTGTTTTAGCGACTCTAAATGAAAAAGCAGTTAGAGAACTCCTCTCGCAGTAATAAAGCACCACTAAGTAAGTGTAAGTCATTAAGAATTAAGTAGAGACCTCAGCATAACTCAGTGGCGAAAGAAAAGTCGCTTGAAATTTCACTGATTGAGGCGGGAAATGAAGCTAATAACGGGTTATTGGCAAGTTTTCCAACGAAAAGCAGTGAGATTTCAAGCACTTTTACTCGTCATCTGAGTTATGCTGAGGTCTCA
>CAYTRF010000208.1:0-3804 GCA_964440065.1 uncultured Cocleimonas sp.
GTTTCGTTTACCTCAGCAGCAACATCACGAACCTGAGAAAGAATTGTTCCTGTTTCCTCTGCCAATAAGTTAATTGCATCTGCAACAGGACCTGTTGCATCCTCGGTTACTTCAGCACGGATGGTTAGATTTCTTTCACTTAGTTCTGCCACCGCTTGGAGTAATTTGAATACGGATTGGTTTAACTCTTCGTGTTCAGCTTCGGTTTTTTGTAATGAACTGGCACGATCATCAAGCAGACTATTTAGTGCGGTACCTAGCTTGAAAAACTCATCGGAACCGTGTAGTTCCACGCGGGCATCAAACTCACCATCTGTTAGTCTTTGTACTACATTTGTTAATTTCTTTGTAGGATTAGTAATAGAACGGATGATTAAAAAACCAACAAGCATCGTTGTAAAAATTCCAATTAATACATATTGAAGTACCTTGTCAGTCGTCGTATTTGAAGCTGAGATGGCAGCGTTACTATTTTGTGACGTCATTTGGTACTTAGTGTCTTTAATTTTAGTATTATTAGCTATTAATGCATTTGCGAATGGAAACAT
Organism: uncultured Cocleimonas sp.; assembly: GCA_964440065.1. GTDB lineage: Bacteria > Pseudomonadota > Gammaproteobacteria > Thiotrichales > Thiotrichaceae > Cocleimonas. The sequence goes on from CAYTRF010000208.1 coordinate 549, forward strand.
CTTTTTCAGTACGAACTTGTTAAGTGCCGCTTTAGTTGTTTCGTCTTCTGGTTTTTTAAAGAGCTTTCTTACACCATTGTATGATGCGAGTAGACGTTCTTGCTGACCAAATAACTGTTGATATTCGGGAGCTTGCTTTTCTGCTTCTGTCAGAGTGTTATTGAAAGTAACAAAACTCTCTTCGATTTTCTTGATGCCTTTTGTTGTTCTTTTTTCACCGGCTTTCCAAAATATAAACCCTGAATTGATATTGGATAATAATTGAGTGAAGTGTTTGTTGACGTTTTGTGTAACGTTAGCTGCGGCGATTACAGATTTGAAGTTTGCTCCACTTGTTTGTAAGGCTGAGTGGTTTTGTCCAATTCCGTTTAGTGCCGTATAACTTACAATGGCAAAGAAAATTACCGGAATTATGATGAAGGTAAGCATTCTTATGCTGATTGAAATTTTGTTTAACATGGCTATATTCCCTTTTACTTGTTTTTAGTTTTTATTGTTGTCGTTTTTGTTTTTATTATTTTGGTGGTTCTATTTATCGCTCTACTTATTGTTCTTTTATTATTTGTTTAAGCAATTTGTTGTGATCTGCCTCAACTATTGTGAGGTTGTCACTTATTAGTTGTTTAGTATGCCAACTGGGCGTTTTCTTTGGCTTTCTCTCTCTGGTGTAGTCTTTTATGTTTATCATTTTTGGTAATTTATCGATTAAGAAAACTATGGGTGGATGTTGAGTGTGAGTCATTAACAGGAACTGCTCTGTATTATTCTTTGTATCCTCATTATTCTCTTTATCCCTATGTTTTACCTCGATAGTCGCTTTATCTTGCAAGAACTTTTTTATATTAATAACCGGTACAATAGTACCGCGGATACTGATTATGCCCTCATGCCATTCTTTGCAGTGTGGAACTTTATTAATCGTTCTTTTTGAAATGTTTTCTACATTCAGGTGTTGTTCTAATAAAATATTAGTTGTACCGACGCTGTAATAGAAACGGTTGATTGCATTACGATGTCCACGTCTAGATGAAGATCTAGAGTCAATTGCTGTGTTTAAGTCAGATAGAAATGTTGATACATCATCCGTTTTATTTGATTGGTTTTTATTGGCTGATGTTATCTTATTAGCTGATGGCTTTTTCCCCGCTAATGGCTTTTTCTCTATTGATGACTCTTGTTTTGTTGTGGTCATTTTTAGCAACCTCGTTATTATTATTCTTTAGTTTCTATAGTTGGCTCTAGGATATGATATTTTCATTAATCCTAGCTGAATATCGCAATAGTTCTTTATCGAACTTTTTAATTGATGATATCAATTTTTTATATAAATATCTTATAGTTATGTGTGGATATTAAATAGCTACCAATGTTTCAAGAACTTCTGAGTCTTCATAAGGCTTTACAATGTAATCTACTGCACCTAGTTGCCTTGCCCATTGCTTATCTACTGGGTTGGATTTACTCGAGACCATGATAACCGGTGTATTAGCAAACGAAGGGTTTTTCTTTATTGTTCTGCAAGCTTTGTAGCCATCTCCGTTTTCCATAACGATGTCTAGCATAATAATATCGGGATTCAATTTCTCACTAAGTTCAATCGCTTGATTTCCAGAGTTAGCCGTAATAATTTGGTAACCTGCAGATTCTAAAATCTTCTTGAGGTGTAATAGCTGTGTGTTTGAGTCATCAGCAATTAGGATGGTTTGTTTTTGTGCCATTTTTAAAATCCTTTTGATTGTTTTTATTATTAAGTTTGGTATTTCAGTGTTTTTTTAGTGCTTCGAATATATCTCTTTAGATGACAAAAGGAAATATTTTGCGGATAAGTGGTTGCTAATCTACAAGATAGCGCCTTTGATTATCTATAGGTTTGTCGACAAAAATAGAGGATTTGAAGCTGAACGATAGCGACGACTGCCCGTAAGGCGAATGAAAATAGGTGAGTTTTGCATAAATTCTGATATTGCTTTTTGAGCAGTGAAAACCAGATTATCATGCAAAGTGTAGGTGTATTTATAATTTAAGTTATGATTTAAATATATTTAGTAAGCACTTGTTTTAATAGTAATTACTCTGTTGAGTTTAAAGATTTTATTCCTTTGTGCGGCAGAAAGAGGCCGCAACCAAGCTCTCTATGTTTCCCTAAGCCATATTGTTGGATTTGTATCGAGGTATCGCTATCTAAATCTGCAATCATTAAATGCTTTGTTTTCAAGATGGTATCGGGGGTTTTGATGTGATGCGTTTTTCCGCAGAGCATCTTCTTGATTTTAAAGTTAGTAACTTCTCCTATTTCATTTGCGATTCGCTCTAAAAAAGCATTTTCATCTTCGTTATCTTCAGATAAAACATAGCGAGAAAATATTACACTGGCATTGGTAAAGCTTTGTTTTTTTGATTTTCCTACAGTGAGTTGATGTCCTTCAACATTTAATACTTTTCCTTTTAAATTTTCAGCTTCTACAAGTTTTTCGATGGGAATACGCAAGGTCATTTTAGTACGACGGGATGGATAAAGTAATGCATCCACCTCGTCATCTTCAGGGCGTATCCAGCCATTATTGCTTTCTGCAACGTGTATTTGATGAATGCCAGAACCTTTTGCATCTTTGATCCAAGGAAGGTGTTTTAAAATCTCCGATGATAAAGACCAAGCGTGGTTAACAGGCAATGATTTGCATTGTATTTGGAAGGCTAAATCAATGACATCATCGGGTACTTGATACGGTAAGGCCTTGTCTTCATCTTCTGTCCAAAACATAATCTACTCTCTCTACTTCCACGCTATCTTGCTGATTCAAAAGCTATATTTAGTTGGTCGTGCCAGTCTTCTGGGCGATCTGGAAAGGCTGGCGGCTCAATGTCTACTTGAAAATACAGCTCGCCTGTTTCAATAGCATTTTTTTGAATAGCATCTTTTAGCTCTGCAAAGCTGGCTAGGTTGTTTCCTTCTTTTAAGAGCAATTCGCTGAGTGATAGCATTAAGTTAATTCCTTATTTAGAACTTGGTTTTGGTTTATTTAGGTGATCAAAATATCGGCCACGATAGAGTAAGCGTTTCTTAGCAGGATTATCATAATCCACAAAACTTGTACGGCGATGAAGTACGTTTTTGCAAATCAACCCTTCACCTTCATTAAGTGTGTGTTTGATGATGTATTTAGAGTCACTTTCAAGCAATTCCTCTAAAAAAGCTACTGCTTCTAATGTGGGGCTGTTTTGGCGCCATTCAATATTTCTTTTTCTCGCAGAGTAA
>CAYTRF010000209.1:0-3803 GCA_964440065.1 uncultured Cocleimonas sp.
CCTCTTTCAGCAGCAGATGTAGACCCGCAAAATAATCGACAAGGCAATGCAACATGAAAACTTGGTATAACACACTTTCTCCCAGCGAACGTAACCTAGTATTTTATGGTGGAATTGTTGCATTAGTGATTCTATGTTGGTTGCTACTTATTAAACCTTTAGTCTCCAACCACAAGAAATATACAAAGCAAATCGCATCACAAAAAACGACTTTACTAACAATGCAAAAGCAAAGTACTACAATAAAAGCACTTCAAAACCAAGCTAAAAAGCCAGTAGTAAAATCAACAGGAAATCCACAACAGCTTGTTGAAAGATCATTGAAAACTTGGCGTTTAAAACCGACATTGCAACGCATGCAATCCCAAGGAGCAAATGGTATCCGCTTGACTCTTAAGGATGCCAGTGCCGATCGTGTGGTCCGTTTTTTATCTGAATTAGAAAGTAAACATCAACTAACTATTAGTAATTTAGTGATTAATAAGGCTAAAAATAATCTGGGTTATGCTGATGTACGTTTAACCATTAAACGCACAAAATAACACCCATCTACTCCACACACTCAGAGGAATAAACGTTAAATGAAAAAAATCATCTTTATAGGTTTACTTTCATTTTTTATAGCAGCAATTTGGCAGCTTCCGTTATCTTTTATTAAGCCCTATATAGAAATGGCAGTAAAAGGGTTAAAAATAACTGGCCCCTCAGGCACTGTCTGGAATGGAAAAGCTGACGTACTCAAAGTTGCTAATAAGAATCTTGATAATGTTAGCTGGAAAGTTAAACCGCTTAAAAGCCTTACTTCATTATCCTTAAAAGTTGACTTTGATATTGATGACCCCAACCTTACGGCACAAGGTCTAGCAAGCATCACGCCACAACAAAATATCATTTTAGATGACACTCAATTTGAATTGAATGCTAATTATCTTAATAAATTACAAAAGTATGCAAAAGTATCAGGTGAAATAAAAGGGTCTATTAAACATGCCGAAATTTATAAGGATAAAAATAAACTTCCTAAAGTAAAAGGCATTATAGATTGGAAAAATGCTTCGGTAATTTCCCCCATGAAACTGGCATCAGGAGATTACAAAGCGATTATTACGCCTGCATCGGGTGATTTATTAATTAAACTCAGCTCCTTTGAAGCACCAGCGGAACTCAAAGGCGAAATAAAAGTCAATAAAGCATGGAAGTATGATGCAGCACTTAACATTAAATCAAATGATGAAAATGTTGGCTCTTTACTTGGACTACTTGGAAAGAAACAGCCTGATGGATCAATCGTTGTTAAAAAAAGTGGTCAATTAAAAAAACTTCCGCCCGCGAAGGCTAAAAAGGCTGTGGTTAAATAAAGGAAAACCCTAATGGATAAGGTAAATCAACTCGATGACTTGGCAAAAAAATTAGCGGATTTTATGCCCTCTTCAATGAAAAATGTTCAATCAGATATTGAAAAAAATATGCGTAGCGGGCTAGAAAGTGGCTTACGTAGAATGAATTTAGTCACCCGTGAAGAATTTGACATTCAAAGTGCGGTATTACTCCGCACACGTGAAAAACTTGAGGCATTAGAAAAGATTGTTTCTAACATGGAAATAGTAAAAACAGCTGATACAATAATGAAAAAGGTGAAGAAAAAATGATCTCCCCTGTAATCCTTAATTATTCTGCCATCCTTAAGAACAACAAAAACAAACTAATATATTTATTGTTTCTACTTTCACTACCCGTTTCAGTTGCACAGGCAGAACCCCACTCTCATGCTGAAAGAGCACACAGTCATCCTCTACCAGCACAAGGTGTTACGCATAAACACGGCGCGGGGGCACCAGGACGACGTACTGGAGGCGCACCCGCACCTAGACAAGCCCAAGCAGCGCCTCCTCAAGCACCACGTGCTCAACAACCACGTGGTGGACAAGGGCACAATCAAGCGAATGTTCAACTAGAAAATGCTTATAAACGCAAAAATTATAAACAGGTTTATAAAATAGCATCCGCTTATGCAAAACGTGGCGACCCTGCAGGACAATATATTCTTGGGCAACTTTTCTTATTAGGCCAAGGACAAAGAAAGAACCCTCAAGTTGCTTTTAACTGGTTTAAAAAAGCAGCCGCCAAAAACCATCCAGGTGCCCAATATCTTCTTGCCTCTCTTTATGCGACAGGTTCTGGAACACGAAAAAACTTAGGGCAAGCACTTAAGTATTACAAACTAGCGGCTAACAAGGGCATTCCCGATGCTATGCGCAGCCTTGGTATAATGTACGAACAAGGCAAAGGTGTGAAAAAACATATGCCAACTGCCATACGTTACTATGAACAGGCAGCAAATAAGGGGATAACCGATGTTCAGTTAATGTTAGGTGAGCGTTACTTAAAAGGCTCAGGTGTTAAAAAGAACCCAGGAAAAGGCTTTAAGTACATCAATATGGCATCACGCTCTGGTAGCTCTGATGCTGACTACTTATTGGGAATCATGTACGCCAATGGTACGGGAGTTAAAAAGAATCCTAGTTTAGCGTTCAAACATATCACTAAAGCCGCTAAGCGAAATAATGTTGATGCTGCCTATGACCTTGGTTCACTGTATGCTCAAGGAATTGGTACCAAGAAAAATATGGGGCAGGCCATTAAATGGTATAAAAAAGCGGCGAATAAAGGCGTACCTTTGGCACAACACAATCTTGGTTTAATTTATCTGCAAGGCATGGGCACCAAGAAAAATGAAAAAACAGCTTTCTCATGGTTTAACAAGGCTGCTAGAAAAGGTTTCCCAGTATCACAATACTTTCTTGGTGATTTATACGTTGATGGAATTGGTGTTGGTAAAAATCGTAAGCAGGCTCTCAGCTGGTATAAAAAGGCAGCTAAACAGAAATTACCCGCTGCCCAGTATAGTGTCGGGGCAATGATTGCAAACGGCTATGGAACAGCTAAAAACCTTAAACAGGCTAAAGTTTGGTTTCAAAAAGCAGCCAAGAATGGCAGTGCTAAAGCTAAACAGGCATTAGTAGTACTTAAGAAAAGAGGAATCTAATTCCATTCAAATTTGGAACTTTAAAGAATCTCTGATCAAGACCTTCTTAAGGCTAAATCCTACTTGCCGTCTTTGTCATTACCTTAGACATCAAAGGCATCAGTATTTTTCGTATTGGGTGTGGCAACTGCGCCGCACCTGATTCAACAGCGACGTCAGCATGATGTGCTTCATCAATCTTCATCTGCTTTAAAACCGCTAAACTTGCCTTATCTTTTGGTGATATTTTTTTGATATGTTCATCAAGGTGTTTGACGACCTGATCTTCGGTTTCTTTTACAAAACCTAAACTCCATTTATCACCAACTAAACCTGCAATAGCACCGATGCTAAACGACCCCATATACCAAAGTGGGTTAAGGTAGCTTTTGTGATCACCAAGCTCATTTAAACGATGTTCACACCAGTTTAAATGATCATTTTCTTCCATCGCTGAGTGTTCCATCTGCTGACGAATATCTGCCCGCTTTGCCGTCAATGCCTGACCACGATACAAACCTTGAGCCGCAACTTCCCCTGCGTGATTAATTCGCATTAAACGACCTGAGAGTTTTTTTTCTGATTCAGATAAATCGTTAGTGTTGCTCTGAATTTCAGCAGCAGGATTAGGGCGCTCCGTAGTGGGCGCAAGGGTATGAACCGTTCTGAAAGCTTGATCAACTTCTTCTATTAATTTATCAAAGAGTGTTAATTTTCGCATGAGAATACTGACTAAAAATATAGTTGCTGAGAAGAGTAGAAGCACACCCCCCCACTT
>CAYTRF010000210.1:0-3800 GCA_964440065.1 uncultured Cocleimonas sp.
GCAACCAGCCATTTGCCTCATATTCTGGCATATTCTTTAGTCAATACCTTATCCAAATCACAATACGGTGATGCTGTATTTGATTTTGCCGCAGGTGGCTTTAAGAGTTTCTCGCGTATCGCCTCAAGTGACCCTGTGATGTGGCGCGATATTTGTCTTGAGAATAAAGAAGCGATTTTGGCAGCTTTAAATGATTTCCAGCAGGATTTGTCTGATTTAAGTGCTTTGATTGATGATGAGGATGGGGATGGTCTTAAGGATGTTTTTGCTCACTCAAAAGAAACTCGGGATCGGAATGTTTAGCGAACTTACCTTGTTCTTAACAAGCGTAAGTTTCAAGTGATATAACATAATAAATACAAAAGGCACACATTGTGCTACAATAATTCAAGTATGAAAAGCTATGATTGGAATGTTGAAAAGAATGAAATACTCAAAGTAGAAAGAAATATCTCTTTTGAAGAAATCATTTACCACATTGAAAAGGGGGATGAATTGGATATTTTTCCACATCCAAACCAAGAAAAATACCCACATCAAATGGTTTCAGTTGTAGCAGTAAATAATTATGCTTTCTTAGTCCCATATGTGGAAGAATCAAAAGGTATGATTTTTCTAAAAACCATTATACCCAGCCGTAAAGCTACGAAGAAGTACATTGGAGAATAATATGCCTAAATACAAATTAGACAAATTAGATAAAGAAGAACAAGAAATATTAGAAGCATTCGATTCTGGAGAGATGCATTCCATTAAAAACATAGAAAATGAAATGGAAAAACATAAAGAATATGCTTCTAATACATTTAAAAAAGATAAAAGAATAAATATTCGCCTTACTAGTCGAGACCTTTCATCTATACAAAAACTGGCTATACGTGAAGGTATTCCCTATCAAACATTTATAGCTAGTATTTTGCATAAATATGCAGACGGTAGATTTATGGAGAAGCAGACATAATATTTAGTTTATATGGAGTACTCCAGTGTAATTTCAAATAAAAACTCACACAAAACAGCGGGCTTCGCATAAGTCCTTGTTACGCTTAAACAGCTAAATCGTACAAAATAGGTAAAACTAGGGGGTGTGCTTCGACTCCGCTCAGGAACCGTGCTAAATTCCCTTACTTCTCTAAACACCCTAAAATAACATAAAAATGTCAAATTCAAACATAATATTCAAAACCACGCCAAACGGTAAACTAACGGGATACCTCCGTGTCCCTGGTGATAAATCCATGTCACATCGCTCCATTATGTTGGGCTCACTCGCGACAGGCACAACTCACGTCACAGGCTTTTTAACCGGTGAGGATTGTATTGCTACTATGAATGCGTTTCGTGCTATGGGTGTTGATATTGAAGGGCCTGAGGATAAAAAAGTTGTTATTCATGGTGTGGGTATGAATGGCTTAAAAGCCCCCGCTATTGGTCTTGATATGGGTAATAGCGGAACCGCCATGCGTTTAATGACAGGCTTACTAGCAGGGCAAAGCTTTGATTCCACATTGATAGGTGATAAGTCTTTATCGGGTCGTCCGATGAATCGTATTACCAAGCCATTGTCGTTAATGGGTGCTGAGATTATCACCGAAGAGGGCGGTCGTCCTCCATTGCGTATAGAAGGTGGTAGTAAGCTAAAAGGGATTCATTACGATATGCCAATTGCTAGCGCGCAGGTTAAATCTGCGGTGCTTTTAGCTGGGCTTTATGCCGATGGCGAAACCAGTGCGACAGAGCCTGGGATCACTCGCGACCATTCAGAGCGGATGTTGCGTGGTTTTGGCTATGATGTTTCTACAACAGGTGAAAATGGTAATCACATTAGTTTGCAAGGTGGTGGAAAACTAACAGCTTGCGATATTGATGTACCTGCCGATATATCATCAGCTGCATTTTTTATGGTGGGTGCAAGTATTGCCGAAGGTTCTGACTTAACGCTTGAGCATGTCGGGGTCAACCCAACGCGTACAGGAGTGATTGATATTTTAAAGTTAATGGGTGCTGATATTACTTTATCGAATCAAAAAGAAGTCGGTGGTGAACCTGTAGCAGATATTCGGATTCGCTCAGCACAGCTAAAAGGTATTCAGATTCCAGAGGAATTAGTCCCTTTGGCGATTGATGAATTCCCTGTTATATTTGTAGCAGCGGCTTGTGCAACAGGTGAGACGGTTTTAACAGGCGCAGAAGAGCTTCGTGTTAAAGAAAGTGATCGCATTCAAGTGATGGTTGATGGTTTAACAAGTTGTGGTATTGATGCAAAAGCAACGCCAGATGGCATTATTATTCAAAGTGGTCAGCTAACTTCAGGGACAGTAGATAGCCACGGTGATCATCGGATCGCAATGGCATTTTCTATTGCTGGTTTACGAGCCAATGGTGAAATCACCATTAATGATTGTGCTAATGTGAACACCTCATTTCCTGATTTTATTGAATTGTCTAGTGGTGTTGGCTTAGGTATAACTATCTGATAAATATGAAGAACCCCCTATATTCTCACTACATTCTCAAAAAAAGAGCGAAAAGTAGGGGGGTGTCATTTTCGGTTTTATCTAGGGTTTACTTAGATTGCTCAATCATATAATCAACAGCAGCCTTAACCGCATCATCAGAAATATCGGCTCTTCCACCTTTAGCTGGCATTGCGCCTCTTCCTTCAATTGCTACTTTGTAAATAGCATCTATTCCTGTTGTTATTCTTGGAGCCCAAGCAGCTTTGTCACCCAATTTAGGTGCATTAGCAACGCCAGCATTATGACAAACGCCACAGGCTTCATCATACGTTTTTTTACCTTCTCCATCAGCTATCGCTACAGCTGAAGATGCGATAAACAAAGTAGTGAGTGAAAGCTTAAGAAAGCTTTCTTTAGTGTAAGTATTTTTCATTGTCTGTTCCTAGCGGTTTAAAATTTTTATAGAGTATTATTTTCTTTCGTGGACTATAAATCAATTGGCAGTAATAGTAATCACTTTATGGTTTTCCTTGGGTAAATAACTCTCATTCTCGGACGTTCGGAAGTTTAAAGAATCAAAATGAATTTACAATTATCTGAAATATCCCACCCCCTTGTTAAAGTCGCAGGTATAAAGCTGTTTATGGCGAGAGCGGACAAGCTTCATCCTTTAGCAAGTGGCAATAAATTTTACAAGCTAAACCTTCATTTAGAACAGGCTAAACAACAGCAAATGAAGGGCTTGTTAAGCTTTGGTGGAGCCTATTCAAACCATATTCACGCCTTAGCATTAACAGCAAAGGAGAATGGATTAAAATCGATTGGAATCATTCGTGGTGAACCACAATATGCGAATAATCCTACGCTAAGTATTGCTAAAAAAGCAGGGATGAAACTGGAGTTCATTAATCGACAAGCCTATCAACAAAAAAATAACCCTGATTACTTAGCCGTTTTACAAAATCGCTATCCTGAATATTTAATAATTCCTGAAGGAGGGAGTAGTCAGCTTGGGGTTAAAGGTTGCATGGCATTAGCCCATGAAATTAATACCGCTAACGCCAAGGAAGATTTTGATACTTTATTGGTTGCATCTGGGACGGGAGCAACATTGGCAGGGTTGGTGTGTGGCGCAAAAGAAAATCAGAATGTCATTGGTTACGTTATTTTGCGTGATGAAAGTATAATATCAAGGCTTACTTCTCTTCTGGGTAAAACACAGTGCGATATAACGAATTATCATTTAGAGCAGGCAGACTTTGGTGGTTTGCCAAGCGGGATAAAAACTTAAGAGATTTTATTATAGGTTGGTAAAAACCAAACCAAATTTTATTAGACCCG
>CAYTRF010000211.1:0-2751 GCA_964440065.1 uncultured Cocleimonas sp.
GCGCTGCAGGATGATGGGGTTAATCTGCTCTTCAAAATTTGAGAGTTTCATAGGTGGTATTCCGCATCCTTTATATAGTCATAAGTAGTTTACTACTTTCTCATTGTACCTTCAGTGTACCTTTTTTATAGGTACAAGATCTGCTTACACCCTACCCTCCATTCAACAATACTTCAGCCATTCCATCCAGTCGTTCCTTAACTTCTTCCCATTCAGGCATAACCTCGCTCATCAAGCGATAAAACCGTGGGCTATGGTTATGTTCTGCAAGGTGGCAAAGCTCATGCAATATCACATAATCTATACATTCTCGTGGGGCTTTTACTAGGTGGGTATTCAATGTTAATCGACCATTTGGTGAGCAGCTTCCCCATTGGTTTTGCATAGCTAACAGTCGAATAGGCGGACATTCAGAAACCCATAGTGCTTGCCCTAATACCTCATTCAATCGGCGAGAAAAGACTTCCCTAGCTCGCACCTTGTACCAATGATTAATTAGCACTTTCACCTTGTCACTTTGATGATGTTTATTCTCATCCGATACAGTAATTTCAAACTTCCCTCGAAGTAACTTAATCTTGGGCTTTTCTTCTGAAGAGACAACTTTCAGTAAATATTTTTTTCCTAAATAATAGTGACTCTCTCCACCGATATAATTACGCGGTGTTACATGCTGTAACTGTGACCTAAACTGCTTTAATTGCGTATAAATCCAACGACTACGCTTTCTTACTGCTATTTGTATTTCATCACTACAAGCACTCTTAGGTGCAAGCACAACCACATGACAATCAGGGTGTACCTTAATCAGCAAGCGGTTAATATCACTTTTACGCTCTTTAAGTTCATACTCAATAAGCTCATCACCGTATAAAACACTTTGAATATCAGCATTACCTCTTTTATTTAAAGCATGAGCAGGATAGATAATATCAACACTCATAAGCCAGCTGTACCAACACGAGTGATTTTAATAACCGTCTCAACAATAGACTTTGCTTGATCCATTCCTGCTCCAAGTTCTTTACACTCTTTAAAAAGGATCGGTAATAACTTCTGGCGAATATCAGCTTCAATACTTTGTGGGCTAATCGAATTCTCTGCCACCGACGTTTCAACCAACTTATCAACACTAAACGCAAGCTCTACCCACTTTTCATCCGAACTACTGGTAAAGACAGACTCAGGAAAAGTCTTTTTAAAGACACCAAAGTAAGCTTGAGCATGAAAGTTGCCATTAAAGCTATCAGGTAACTCTGGCAAACTACGCTCTTGCACTTGTTCCTCTAATTCATGGAAGATCATGTACTGTTTTAGCGGATGATCAAACAGCTCTTCAGCCTCTTGAATAGCTTTACGCAATAGCTTTGAAAAAGCCTCTTGCGCATAAGGGTCATCCAATAAGTTTTGTTCTATCGTTTTGGTTATTCGGGTTTTGATAATATCCGTCTCATTACGGGTTTTATCTTCATTCCATTCTTCAGGTTTTTGCTGCCCCATTTTGCCAACTTCGTACACGCCTTCAGGCTCTCTAATACCCACCCCTACAACATGCTTATCCATGAGTTTTTTGATTTGTTCAGAATACTCATCGTAGGCAACTGATTCGCCTGCATCCTGCCTAACAGTTCGTCTCAAGTTGCTTAATTGCTTTACCGTTTCTTTGTAATGCTCACGTTTTTCTTCTGAAAAACTTTTATCTTCAAAGAAGGTTGCTGATTGTAAAGCCACTTTTAAACAGTTTGAAAATTCCGTTAAAGCCTCATAAAAATCATCACGTACTTTAAGGTGAACATCAATAAGCTCATTATTATGCTCTTCCATTTTAGGTACTAAAACTTGTCGCAGTTGCTCTATATCACCTGTGTTTTTAACACCCTTAAAAATATCCCAAAGCACATCATACAAACGAGGCAAACGCCTGTACTCGGTACTCATTTTATTATACAAACCTGCAATATCATTAATGTCATAACCGTTTTGAGTACGCGCTGCCAAGTCTTGATACTTTTCAATCGTTGTATCCAGTTCTGCAAGAATGCCTCGATAATCAATTAAGTAACCAAACTTTTTATCAGGATGCAAACGATTCACACGAGCGATAGCTTGAATCAAATTATGTTCTTTTAAGGGCTTATCAATGTATAACACCGTATTTCTTGGCTCATCAAAACCCGTCAATAATTTATCCACCACGATTAGAATCTTAAGATCATCGTCTTTTTCAAAGCGACTAATTAAGTCTTTGGTATAAGCCTGCACATCTTGTGAATCCACGTTTTCTTTCCACCACTTGGTGACTTCTGGTGACTTATCTTCATCAACATCTGTATTACCTTCACGCGTATCAGGTGGTGACATGATGACAGCAGATTCAAATAAACCAGCTTCATCTAAATACTTCTTATACAGAATAGCCGTTGGCTTGCTATCACAAGCTATCTGTCCTTTTAGCCCATCATCAATGTTTTTAACAAAGTGATTAGCAATATCCAAAGCGATTAAATGGATACGATCTTCTGCTTGATACACCTGTCCTTTTTTAGCAAATTTACGCTTTAAATCTGATTGTTGTTCTTCGGTTAAACCTTCAGTGATTCGATCAAACCAGCTATCAATAGCCCGTTCATTCACATCTAAATCAGGTATCCGCTCCTCATACAATAGTGGCGTAACGGTTCTATCTTCCACCGCACGTTGCATTGTATAAGCATGAACAATCGAGCCAAATTTATTAGTCGTTTTATCATC
>CAYTRF010000211.1:2771-3762 GCA_964440065.1 uncultured Cocleimonas sp.
TGTACCCGTGAAAGCAACAAATGATGCATTAGGTAAAGCCAAGCGCATTCGCGTATGAGCTTCACCACCTTGGCTACGATGCCCTTCGTCTATCAGCACAATAATATCGGAACTTTCGTTACGGCATTCTGGCAACTTGGTTGCCGTATTAAACTTTTGAATCAAAGAGAAAACGATACGTTCAGTACCTTTACCAATCTGTTCTGCCAATCGTTTGCCCGATGTTGCCATAGCAGACTCTTTATCTTTTTTACCTGCTAATTCACCACCTGAAGTAAACGTACCACTGAGTTGATTCTCTAAATCTATTCGATCCGTAATAATCACCACACGACACTGCTTAAGCGACTCATGCAATACCAGCGCCTTAGACAGTAGAACCATCGTAAACGACTTGCCAGAACCCGTTGTATGCCAGATTACGCCACCTTCTCGACCTCCTTTATCATTTTTTGTGTTGATGCGTTCTAATAGCCGTTTAATACTAAAAACTTGATGATAACGAGCAACGATCTTGCCAATCTTATTATCAAAAAAGGTAAACAGGCGTGTCATATCTAACAAGCGATCAGGAGACAATAAACAGATTAATAATTTATCTTGCTCGGTCACAGCTAATTCACCAGCAGAAATTAACCCTTCATACCAATCACGATCTTTAGCAGGTCGATAATCAAATAAAGCATTCTTTTGTTCATCGTTCAGCTTTTTATTCTTAATGGCATAAAGTTCAACATCCGTCATATCCTCTTCACGCCATGAAGCCCAAAACTTGGCAGGTGTACCTTGCGTACCATAACGACCATCAGTACCACTAATGGATAAAATCAACTGGCTATAAACAAAAAGACTAGGGATTTCATCAACACGCTGATTACGCAAACTCTGTGATATACCCTCCCCAACTGTCGGCCCTTTATTGGCATGTCCATCAGGCCGTTTAGCCTCAATCACCACCAAGGGAATACCATTTACAAAGCACACAATATCG
>CAYTRF010000212.1:0-3756 GCA_964440065.1 uncultured Cocleimonas sp.
TCCTCCGCCTGCCATAATGCAAGTGGGCTTTTTCGGGTTGCTATGCGTAGAATATTGGACATAAAATGCGTCTTTAATAAAGTTAAAATCGTATGTGGTATAGTGAGGTAGCAAAAAAACACGGAAAAGTGGGGGGGTGTGCTTTTATAGTATAAAAAGTACACCCCCCCACTTTTCCAGTATTTTTTGCAATAATTAGCCCCTAACTCTACTTTAAATGCTGCCTTGAGGCAAAACTTGAGCAATCTAAAAACAATGAAAATTTTTATAAGCTGTTTAGCCATTATTGTATCTTTCAGTATCTACCCATCTGATAATGATTCTGCCTTAATAGAAGAGAATAACTTCCAAAAACTTGGTTTGGAAATGAAGCATAAGTCATTAGGCTTGGTGTTAATGCTACACGCGGAACATTGCCCTTACTGCGTTCTAATGGAAGATGAGATTTTATCACCTATGGTGATAAGCGGCGATTACGACAATAAAGTATTAATTCGTAAACTGCAGATTGATGAAGCGAGGGACGTGACCGACTTTTCGGGGAAAACGGTAGAGGCTTCTGATATTTCAGATCGCTACAAAGCTTCTTTGACACCAACTTTGGTTTTCTTGGATAGCCAAGGGAATGAGCTTGTTAAAAAAATGATTGGGATCAACACTGTTGAATATTTTGGGGCTTACCTAGATGAAGAAATTGAGAAATTGACGAACAAACTAAAGGCAAATAGTTTTGCAGAGAATAATAAGAGTAATTCCGATCTCGTAAACTAAAAAGGGCATACTTTTAATCTTGTTGATTAAAAAGCATACCCCTACTTTTTGTATATTTTTTAAGTAATTAAGTCAATTAGAAGGTAGGTAAAACGTCGCTGATAAAACTGGCAATATAATTATTCGGCTAACGCCTCACCCTTAGGGTCAACTTTAAATAACAAAGGTTGTTGTCTCGTTGCACTCGGCTGAGTTCACCTTTTCAGAAAAATGCCTGAAAAGGGAAGCTCACTAAATTATCTATTGCGTACAAAACGACGTATCTCAGCCACATGGCGACGGCTAACTTCTAGCTCATCTTCAATACGATCAATTTTAACTTTTACACGACCGATATTCGTTTTAGCCAAGCCTGTAATACGACTCTTAGCCACTAATGCATTGCGGTGAATGCGAATAAACTTGTCTGATAAGTCACTTTCAAGTGATTTTAGTGATTCTTCGATAATTACTTCACCTTTACTATGGCGTACTGTCACGTACTTTTGATCCGCTTGGAAATAGTAAACATCTTCAATCGGAATTAATTCTAAGTTGCCACGCATACGCGCACAAATATGTTTGCGAGTTGATCCTGTTAGATCATCATCAATTGCTTTCGAGCGTTGTGCACGGTTAAGTGAACGGGCCTGTTGTAGACTTTTTAATAATTGTTCTTGTCTTATTGGTTTCATGAGGTACCCTGTTGCTTTGGTTGAGAAGGCTTCTAATGCATACTCGCCATATGCAGTAGTAAAAATTACGGCTGGTGGATTTGGCATGCTTGATAAGTGTTTTGCCACTTCTAAACCATCCATCACTGGCATAGAAATATCGAGTAAAATCAAATCAGGCTGATGGCGTTCCACCATCATCAATGCTTCGGCCCCGTTTTCTGCCTCGGCACAAATATTGTACTCAGACTTCTCTTCAAGAAGGCTGTGTATGCGTTGACGAGCGAGTTCTTCATCATCAACGACTAGGATATTCATTGTCATTATTATTTACTCCTTAGGTATCGAAAATGAAACGCGATATTGGTGTTCGGATTTTGTTATTTTTAATTTTGCCCGATCACCATAAGCGAGCTTCAAACGGTTCTTTAAATTCTCTTGTGCGATATGGTTTCCCTTAGAATGACCCGTAGTTCCCTCTGGTGGAACGGGGTTGGATACAACAATATCTAAGGTTTCACCTGCATCGTACAAACTTATTCCTATTGTTCCGCCATCTTTACAGGGCTGTATGCCGTGATAGATCGCATTCTCAACAAGTGGTTGAAGCAGTAAGGGCGGAATTTCCATATTAAATGGCAATGTTTTCCTATCCATATCCCAAACTATATTCAAACGGCGCTTGCCGAGTCTTAAACCTTCCATCCTTAGATAACGTAGCGTTACATCAAGTTCTTCACCTAATGAGATACGATTACGGGTATCTAACGTTGTTCTAAAAATATCAGCTAAATCAAGCAATGCATCTTCGGCTTTGTCTTGGTCTACCTGAATCAACTGGGCAATAGTATTTAAACTATTGAACAAAAAATGTGGGCGCATTCTTGATTGCAATGCATCGTACTTAGCGCCTGAATCAGCTTTTACAAACTGCGTTCGCTGACTTTGTATATAAAAGTAATGCAGTGTTAGTAAAATTAAAACCAGTGCTAAAAATGCATTTCTTAAAACAAAAGGCGTATCCCAATAATGAACAACACCTACCTTTTGATAACTATCTGCCACAATTGCCAATATGGACGCACCTATCGTAAAGGACACCACAATGACTGTTACCGCTGTTGTGATTTTCATTAAGTCCAAATGACGTAATTTATTGGATAATAAACAAACTACTAATGTTGAGCTTAAAACCACCCATTGTATAAACAATGATGTTAACGCTAGCTTTACAAATGATGCCGTGTAAGTAGCAGATGAGCTTGTTAATGCCAAAATTAAAGCTAAAACTTCCGCCCCAAGCATGACCCGTAAAATATCTTGAGGTGTACACAAGCTGGGCAAAAAGCCAATTGAACTATCAGTATTCACACTATCCATTTATAATTATTATATTATTTGTACTGCTATTACAGCGCTAGCTTGTATCATTCAGGCTTTGCTATAATGGCGTTGATAAGTCGAATTTTTCGCTTTATCGTTATTTTTATTAATTTCGTCGCTCTTTTCTTAGCGTTGGTCACATTGTACGCAACCTTTACTTTCTGGAAACTGAACAAACATGTCTGATAGCAATAATAATTTAAGTCGATCATCAGTGAACTCAACTGACAATGAAAAAGATAAACTGTGGGGGGGACGTTTTAGCGAATCAACTGATGCTTTTGTTGAGGCTTTTACAGCTTCGATTAATTTTGATAAACGCCTATACAAGCACGATATAGCGGGTTCTAAGGCGCATGCCAAAATGTTACAAAAAGTTGGTATTTTAGATAAAGCTGAGTTAGATGAAATACTTAATGGCTTGGACGAAATAATTAAAGATATTGAGGAAAACAAATTTGAATGGTCGGTCGAACTTGAAGATATTCACATGAATGTTGAAGCTCGTTTAACGGATAAGATTGGTGTTACGGGTAAAAAACTTCACACAGGGCGCTCAAGAAACGATCAAATTGCCACCGATATTCGTTTATGGTTACGCGAGCAAATTGATTTAATCTTATCTGAAATTAAACGCCTTCAAAAGGGATTACTAGAGGTTGCGGAAAGAGAGGCTGAAACCATCTTGCCAGGCTTTACGCATTTACAAGTTGCCCAGCCTATAACTTTTGGGCATCACATGATGGCGTGGTATGAAATGTTAGTGCGTGATTACGAACGATTGCAAGACTGTCGTGCACGTGTCAATATCATGCCGTTAGGCGCTGCTGCTCTTGCCGGTACAACTTATCCTATTGATAGAGACTACACCGCTGAGCTTTTAGGCTTTGATCGTGCATCTAATAATTCACTGGATAGCGTTAGTGATCGTGATTTTGCGATTGAGTTT
>CAYTRF010000213.1:0-3746 GCA_964440065.1 uncultured Cocleimonas sp.
TTTAATCATTTCTGGATGCGCAAGGGCTAATTGCATCGCCACTTTGCCACCCATAGAATGCCCAAGTAGGTGAAACTGTTCTAAGCCTTCATGTTGAGCCACTCGAATAACATCCTCATACATTTCGCGATAACTCATGCCTTTGATGTGGGGTGAATTGCCATGATTTCTTAAATCTAAAGTATAAACAGGACGAAATTGAGATAATCTTTTCGCTTGGCTACGCCAATTATCTTGTGCGCCCAATAGACCATGAAGAATCAAAAGAGGGGTTTTGTCCTGATTATGATTATCTTCTGATGTAAAGATTGTGTAGTTCAATAAAGGAATGGCTGAATTCATTTGAATGATTATAAAAAAAGAGGGAAAAGTGGGGGGGTGTGCTTTATATCAGTATCGTTAAAACTCCAACCCCGATGTTTTTACTTCATCTAAGATAGATTGTCGCTCCTGATCTGTCAAACTAGGAATATCGTAATAAATTTTGTGGGATACGTCTTCAATGCCGCAAAAAGATAACGTACCATCTGTAACAGGGCGATGGATTAATTGTAACGCATCATTGTCTATAAAGTATTGCTCCGAACCACCTGCGGTAATAATGACCAAGGCTTTTTTGTGTTTGAGCAACCCTTTGACACCTTCGGATGAATACTCAAAAGCAAGGCCATTGGTTAACACAATATCAAACCAGCCTTTTAACATGGCAGGACGATCAAACCACCACAATGGATAAATAAAAACCAAACTATCAGCCCAAAGTAATTGTTCTTGCTCTTTAGCTATTTTTTCAGGAATCTTATTTTGATGTAATTGCGTTAAATCATCGCCAGTAAGAATAGGGTCGAAGTTCTCTTGGTAAAGGTCTTTAATTTTTACCTCGTGTCCCGCTTTATTTAGCCCCTTAGAAATACTTTCAAGCAAAGCATGATTGAAGCTATTTTGATTTGGATGAGTAAAGACAACGAGAACTTTCATGGTGCTTTTTCTTACGGTTAGACTGTTTAAGGGCGCGCATTTTAGAACAGGTGAAAGAATCTAGCAAATAAGCTTATTATTTATTGAAATAATGAGAGGAAACTTGCCCTTAGTCGCTGTGATTGATACATTATGCGCCTCGTGTTTTACTCCAATGTGATGGGGCTGAATAAATCACATTATTATAAATGCCTGGAAAGGCATAAACTGGAAATTCTAAATAATGTTTAAAGCATTTTTCAACCTGTTCTCAAATGATATCTCAATTGACCTAGGAACAGCTAATACACTTATTTATATGCGCGGCAAAGGGATTGTTTTAAATGAGCCTTCCGTCGTTGCGATTCGCCAAAATCAAGGGCCTGGTGGGCCAAAAGTGATTGAAGCTGTTGGTGTTGAAGCGAAAAAAATGCTGGGTCGTACGCCTGAAAATATTACGGCAATTCGTCCGATGAAAGATGGCGTGATCGCTGATTTCACTTATACCGAAAAAATGTTACAACATTTTATTAATAAAGTATCAGCAAAAAGATTGTTTGGTCGCCCGCGTGTAGTGATTTGCGTACCCTGTGGTGCAACACAAGTAGAGCGGCGTGCGATTAAAGACTCGGCAACAGGGGCAGGGGCGAGAAAAGTCTACTTGGTTGAAGAGCCAATGGCGGCGGCAATAGGGGCAGGAATTCCCATTGATGAAGCGGTTGGTTCAATGGTATTGGATATTGGTGGTGGAACATCAGAAGTTGCTGTTATGTCACTTCGCGGAATCGTATATTCTGCATCAGTTCGTATTGGTGGTGATCGTCTGGATGATGCCATTATTAGTTATGTTCGTCGTAACTACGGCATGTTAATTGGTGAAGCGACTGCCGAAAATATTAAATTTAAAATTGGTTCAGCCTACCCTGGTAAAGAGCTAATGGAGCTGGAAGTAAAAGGTAGAAACCTTGCCGAAGGTGTTCCGCGTAGCTTTACTCTAACCAGTAATGAAATTTTAGAAGCCTTACAAGAGCCATTATTTGGCATTGTTAGCGCGGTTAAAACGGCATTAGAGCAAACACCTCCTGAGCTTGGTGCGGACGTTGCCGATAGAGGTATCGTGTTAACAGGTGGTGGTGCGTTACTTCGTGATCTTGATCGATTGTTGATGGAAGAAACAGGTATTCCTGTTGTCGTGGCTGATGATCCCTTAACGTGTGTGGCCAGAGGCGGTGGAAAAATATTAGATATGCTAGATGATGATGGCTTTGATCTTTGGTCTTCTGAGTAGATAAGGTAGTTTTTAGCGAACGGTGTTGTAGTAAGATAAAGATAAGGGGAATCTACTATTTATAATCTAGATAGAGATGAAAGCCAGCAGCAAGGTAATTTGATCAAGTTCGCGATTTTAGCCTTACTTGCTGGTGCCTTGATGGCGCTTGATTATCGTGGGGAGCGATTATTACCAATTCGTACGGTATTAAAAGTTGTGGTTTATCCTTTACAATACCTCGTTGATATTCCTTATCGAATCACTCATTCAACTCAAGAATTCTTTACAGAGCACCAAAAATTATCAACCGATAACCGTGAACTTCGAACATTGGTTGGGGTTTACGCAGCTCGGGATCAAAAATACCATTCTATCGCGCGTGAGAATCAACGACTAAGAACACAGCTTGATGCTACCTCAGCCGTTCGAGAAAAATTCACCCTTGCTGAGATTCTTTCAGTTTCTGCCAATCCTTTCAGCAAAGATGTGGTTATCAACAAAGGTAGTAATGTAGGTATCTTTGTTGGTCAGGTAGCGCTAGTTGATAATAATATTTATGGGCAGGTCAAATCGGTTACCCCGACATCTGCTGTTGTCATGCAGTTAATCGATGCAAAACATGCAATTCATGTGAGAAATACTCGAACGGGTTTGGGAGCACTTGCAGTTGGTACAGGAAAAACAAATCAACTGGAAATAAAAAATGTAGAAACCAGTATGGATATTCAAACAGGTGATATCTTTGTAAGCTCTGGTTTAGGGCAACTTTATCCTCCAGATTTCCCAGTGGCTATTGTTAATAGTGTCGGCTACAACCCAGGCGACTCTTTTATGCGTGTGATGTCACATTCCTTATCTGATTTTACTAAAACTCGTGAGATTTTATTAATTTGGAGAGCGGATTACTCCGTAGCTAAACCCGATCAAGAAATCAATACGAGCATTAAGAACTCTGAGGCAAAAAAATAAGCCATGGAGAATATAGATCCTAGGTTTACAGGCGCCGTTATACTGTCATTTGTAATAGCATTTGCGCTAACTATTTTACCCATTCGTGCAGATTGGATACTTTGGCGACCAGAGTGGCTAGCCTTAACGTTGATTCATTGGGGTTTGGTTTCGCCTAAAAAATCCAGTTTCGTACTAGCTTGGGTATTAGGTTTAATGGTTGATGCTCTACATGGATCAATTTTAGGACAGCATGCCCTTGGGTTTACCATCGTACTATTTATGACGTTAAGAATGCGGCCACGAATACTTGTTGATAGTCTTTTCCAACAATTATTTATAGTATTTATTGTTTTGGGAACCTACCTCCTCATCAATCTTTGGATACTTGGTTTTACAAGAAATTCACCCAGTTCAGGTTGGGGCTATTGGTTAACAATGGTAAGTAGTTTTGTGGTTTGGCCACTGTATTATTATTATCTGCAGTTTTATCATGCTAAAAAGAAGCCATTTGGTTAAGGAAAGCCTGATTAAGTCCATAAATTCTGGCAACGCCAAGTTTCCAAGTTTG
>CAYTRF010000214.1:0-3369 GCA_964440065.1 uncultured Cocleimonas sp.
CGAAAGTTTTAACCCTCTAATAACTAAGCTCAAGTAAGTAGTTTCTCTTCTATACTAACAGTTATGATTAAAAAGCACACCCCCCCACTTTTACTTGTTTTTTTAGTTAAAAAGCACACCCCCCCACTTTTCTTCATTTTTTTCACCCTTTGGGTTAGCGTTGCAATCACTCCAACATTAACTGGCTCTTCTTGGCTCACTGTTTGTTTACAGAAAAATTCACTCAATGCCAACAGCTGATCCATTATCATTTGCCATTCTGGCTTTTGTCGGCGCATTAGCTGGCTTTTTAAACGTGATGGCAGGGGGTGGTTCGGCATTAACTATTCCCTTAATGATTTTTCTTGGCTACGATGCCACTGTTGCAAACGGCTCAAATCGAATCGCTATTCAAGTCGAAGCAATCACCGCTGTTGCCGCCTTTAAAAAGAAACAACACGCAGATTTCCCTATGAGTTGGAAGTTATCCTTAATGACCTTGCCAGGGGGAATTTTAGGTGCATTTTATGCGGTGAGAATCGACGATGCCTTATTCACCAAAATACTCGGTGTGGTAATGATATTAATAATTTTCACGTTAGTGTTTCCAAAATCCAACGTCATCGAACACGCCAAAACCCACAAATGGAAGAGTTGGTTAAGCTGGCCCGTCATGTTTGCGGTAGGTTTTTATGGCGGCTTTATTCAAGCAGGAGTTGGCTTTGTGATTATGGCGGTGCTGTTACATTTATATGGCATGAATTTAATTCAAACTAATATGCACAAAGTTTTTATTGTAATGATTTTTACCATCCCTGCCGTAATTCTGTTTATTTATACGGATAACGTGAACTGGTTTGCAGCCATCGCATTATCCATCGGCATGATGGTTGGAACCTTTATTGCAGTTAAGATGGCGCTTGAAAGAGGCGAGAAATTCGTGCGAATTGTACTGGGGTTTTCTTTATTGATTATTGCTGGAAAGCTGTTTTTGATATAACCATAACTCTAGAAAAGTACACCCCCCACTTGAATGATAGCTCGTTTGTTTTGTTGTTTATCTGCCCAAGATAAAAAGGCACTACAACCAAAAAGCTTCCACATGATTTTTTTGCTATTGCACCAACTCTTTTAGCAATTGCCTATTAAAACATCAAAATAGTACCAATATATAGAACTCATGGTTCTATATTCTCATACTTTCTCTTAAATAGTTGCTAATAACAGTCTTTAATTTACTCTTCACTTGTCCCTGCTGATAAATAAAAAGAACAGTAGGACTCAATTTGACTTTCAGGAGAATAAAGATGAAAGCTTTTACTAAAAAAATATTAACAACAATCACGTTTGGTTTTGCCTTATTAGCAAGTACCGCATTTACAACGACAACTGCCAGCGCCGCTGGTTTAATGACACCGACGGATAACAGCAAGCCCGCCTTGTCTATCAAGTCACATCATGTCGATGTAACCATTGAAAATGGATATGCAACTACCGAGGTAACGCAAACCTTTAGCAACCCGCATCAACAAGACTTAGAAGCGGTGTACAGTTTTCCTGTTCCAGAAAAAGGAACTGTCTCAGAATTCACCATCTGGATCGATGGTAAGCCTGTTATTGGAGAAGTTTTGGAAAAACAGAAAGCAAAGCAGATTTATCAGGAAGAAAAAGCGGCTGGTCGTGATGCAGGCTTAACCGAGAAAAAACAGCATTACCGTTTTGAAGTTCGCGTAAGCCCTGTGCGAGCACTGTCGGAAGCTAAAATTCGATTGGTTTATATGCAGGTGACTAGTATTGACAATAGTATGGGGCGTTACGTTTACCCACTAGAAGAAGGTGAAACGGACGATCAAGCCAATGCTTTTTGGTCTTATGACCCTGTGGTGAAGGAAGCTTTTTCTTTTAACCTCAACTTGCGCTCTAGTTATCCTGTTAATGGTGTACGCTTGCCAGAGCATTCTCAAGCTTTAATTGCACACAATAACCCAAATGAGTGGACAGTGAGCCTTGCATCTAATGCGGCACAAACAAATCCAGAAGAAGCTAACAATCCTGCTGTTACCAATGTTGCGAATCAAGCTGCCATGACCTTGGATAAAGACATTGTTATGTATTGGCGTTTGGCAGCAAACCTACCAGGATCAATCGACTTAGTAACTCACCGTGAAGAAGGTGCAAAACGTGGCACCTTCATGATGACATTAACTCCAGGTGATGATTTAGCAAAAATCACCGAAGGTCGTGATTGGGCATTTGTGTTGGATATGTCTGGCTCTATGAATGGCAAATATCACACCATGGTTGATGGTGTCCAACAAAGTTTAAAAAATCTAAATACGGAGGATCGATTCCAGCTTATATTATTTGATAATCAGGTCGAAGATTTAACCCGAACTTGGATTAACGCAACGCCTGAGAATGTTAAATACTGGAGTGACAAGCTCGCCTCAACAGGACCACGCGGTGGAACAAACCTGTATGCCGGTTTGAATTATGCGCTAAAACAGCTTGATGCGGACCGTACTGGCGCCATTGTTTTAGTAACAGACGGTGAAGCAAATCTTGGTGTTACTGAGAAGAAGCAGTTTATAAAATTAATGTCTGGTCATGATGTACGCTTGTTTACTGCGGTCATGGGAAATGGTGCAAATCGTCCTTTACTAAATGCAATGACGGAAGTTTCTAATGGCTTTGCCGTGAGTGTTTCTAACAGTGATGATATTTCAGGCAAGATTATGGAATTCACTAATAAAGTCAGTCATCAAGCAATGCATGATGTGAAGCTGAAAATTTCAGGCATCAAAGTAGCTGACATGACACCAGCCAAAATTGGTAGTTTGTATCGTGGTGAGCAGTTAGTGGTATTTGGTCACTATTGGGGTTCTAATGAAGCAGATGTAAGTTTAGATGTGAAAATATCCGGACAAAAAAAATCATACCAATCTCGCTTTGAATTCCCTAAAAATGAAACCGCTAATCCCGAAATTGAACGTCTTTGGGCTTATGCCAAAATTCAGGATATAAAGGATCAAATCGACTATTTTGGTTCGGATGCTGATTTTAAAAATGCCATTATTGATATAGCGGTTGAAAATGGTCTAGTAACGGATTACACCTCAATGATAGTAATGCGTGATGAGCAATTTGAAGCACACGGTATTGAGCGTAAAAACAAAAAGCGTCGCACAAAAGAACAACAAGCTAAACAGCAAAGAGCACTAGCACCTGTTGTTAACCATCGTGTGGATACCAATCAGCCAGCCTTTAAATCATCTCGCCCATCTTTTGGTGGAGGTGGAGGCGGTGCCTTTAACCCATTAATGTACTTGCCTTTAGTTTTATTGATGTTTTATAGAAGGAGGAAAATGAAGTAGTTTTGTTGATATGCAA
>CAYTRF010000214.1:3408-3731 GCA_964440065.1 uncultured Cocleimonas sp.
GTTTTTGTACTTTTCAACTACAAAAATCTTAAGAACCAATCATCTGCAAAATATTAGAACGTGTTTCCTTGGGTAATAACAGTCGAATCCGTTTATCCGTCCTATGGAAAACTTCACTGTACTCCAAATCTTCGGCGTCAAAAACATTAACGTAATCAATATGAATTAACGTATCAATAAAGTTAGATATCAGCTTTTTATCGGAGTAATCCGGTGAATTAAGCTCATGTATCATTGCCACTCGTTGTGCCATTAAAGTACAGTTATTTTCCAACTCTTGCTTTGATATCTTCTCTTCACCTGCGTTATCGTTGCTTCTTGAT
>CAYTRF010000215.1:0-3727 GCA_964440065.1 uncultured Cocleimonas sp.
AGATAATGTTGGAGCGGTAGCGACGACAACCCGTAGGGCGAATAAAATGAGAGCTCTGCATAAATTCTAGTATCGTTTTTAAACAACAAAAACGAGCTATCATTCAAAAAGGGGGGGGGTGTACTTTTATATAATATATTTAGTATAAAAAGCATTGTCATCACTTAGACGGGCTTTCTAAGGTAAAAAGCGGCTTGGTCACCTGCTTTAGATTGGTTTAGCTTATTGCTGTGCGTTTCGAATTTTTTAATGGTTATCTTAGAGAAAGGGGACTTATTAGGATTCACCGCGTATGATTTTTCATCATGCAAGGCTATATCTTTCTTATACTGTTCACTTCCCCATTGCTGAAATGCAAATGAGTCATAAATAACATCATAAAGATTAAAGCCTGTCTTTTCAGCAAGCAGGTACATGCTTTTAATAGAATGCAAAAACAAATGACGAGGCGCATCAAGCTGCACCCAATCCACTCCATAATGCCGCCATGCCCATGAGGTAACGGTGGGAATTCGGATCATACAAACCCCGCCTGGCACTAATAACTCATACGCTTTTTGCATCACTTCCAGTTGATCAAATACATGCTCGTAGGAGTGATTAAACATAATTAAATCCCATGACTTTTCTTTATCAATAGTTAGGTCGTGTATAGATTTTTTTTCGATGCATAAACCATTGTTATAGTTGATTTTTTTATCATTAAATGGATCAATTCCGAGTAGGTTAGTAAAGCCTGCTTCTTTCATGGAATGTAATAAATGGCCCGCACCACAACCGACATCAAGCACCTTTGAATCCAAGGAAATATCAGCATTACGCAAAGAAGGTAATTTGTCATGTGGTTGCATTTTTTGCATTAAACACCCAACAAAACTCTTACCCGTTGCGGCAAAGCGATCACGTTGTCGAATTAACTTACCTTTAAGACCCCCAACGGCTTTTACAGTATCATAAGAATAATAATCCTCATTGGGGTAATACTCTTGGATATTGTTAGGTACATTTGAAATTTGTAAACAACCACAATCTGCACATTCAAAGTAATCATGCATATCACGCAAACCAAGCATCATTTCTTTCACTTTATAGACGGTGTTGTGATCGCTATTATCACAAATTCGGCAAATAGGTGAGATTACGGGAGAAAGTATCGTCATTAGGCGTGCAGTCCAGCCTCAACAATATCAATCAAATACTGACCGTAGCCACTTTTTTGTAAGGGTTTGGCAAGCGCCAATAGTTCTTCTGTCGTGATGTAATTCATAAACAAGGCGACCTCTTCAGGGCAAGCTATTTTCAAACCCTGACGCTCTTCAATAACACGAATGTAGTTTGAAGCATCAAGCAACGATGCGTGTGTACCCGTATCTAACCATGCTGTGCCACGTTTTAACATTTCAACATTTAGCTCGCCACGTTCAAGATAGACGCGATTAACATCGGTAATTTCTAATTCACCACGAGGAGAAGGCTTAATTTCTTTGGCAATGTCTAAAACTTGGTTATCGTAGAAATACAAACCGGTAACCGCATAATTAGACTTGGGCTTTTCAGGTTTTTCCTCAATGCTGATAGCAACTCCCTTGTCATCAAACTCAACCACGCCATAACGCTCAGGGTCACGCACATAGTAACCAAAGACAGTCGCACCAGATTCTTGTTTAGATAAATCAAAGAGGCGCTCAGATAAGCCTTCGCCGTAAAAGATATTATCCCCAAGAATTAGAGTAACAGGGTCATTCCCAACAAAGTCATTGCCAATAATAAAAGCTTGCGCTAAACCTTCGGGATTAGCTTGAACTTCATATTGAATATTCAAACCCCATTTTGACCCATCACCCAATTGCTGTTGAAAACTCGCGCTGTCATGCGGGGTTGTGATAATTAAAATATCTCGAATACCTGATAACATTAAAACCGTTAACGGATAGTAGATCATTGGTTTATCGTAGATGGGCATTAGTTGTTTGCTAATCACCTGCGTTAGCGGATGCAACCGCGTGCCACTACCACCTGCGAGTATAATACCTTTTCTCATTTATCCTGATTCCTTGTCTAATCAATGCACAAAATTTTGTGAACGCATAATACCCTAGTATTTGCTGATTTTCTAATCACTTATGAGATGAAAAGGGGATGAAATCGGATAAAATCGGATGAAATCCTTATATTCATAAAATTAGCACAGAGCCACCACCACAACAGAATTGTACTTCTTAATGATTATTCGGTAGATAAACATCATAACGAGTGGATTTACCCATAATAGTGAAAGCGGGTTCAATTTTTTCAGTGAGTTTCTCAGCGATTCTGGGTCGTTTAACGACGATACGTTTTTTTGCCAAGCTAAGTGATTTCATCAGTAAGTTCTCACTGTCGATATCTTCACCAACCAAATCATGAAAAAACTGCATTTCTTTTTTGACTTGGGCTGCTTTTGTTCGGTTGGGGAACATGGGATCAATATAAATCACATCGGGTAAGTCAGTTTCATTGAGTTCATCAAGCATGATTAGACTGTCTTGTTGTATCAATTTAATTCTAGCCATGATTTCTTGTAGCTCAGCATCATTTTTTAAACTGGCTCTATCTAAGGCATCTTTTAATAGGGCATGTATAACGGTGTTGCGCTCAACCATGGTGACGTGACAACCGAGTGTCGCTAAGACAAACGCATCGCCTCCCATACCTGCTGTTAAATCAAGTACGGTAGGGTTTTTAAGTTTATTCAAGCCGATGGCTTTGGCGATGTCCTGACCTTTTCCTCCACCGTGTAAGCGTCTATATTGGGCTTTTCCTTCGGCAAAATCTGCTGAAATAGAAAGTGCTTTTTTGGGTCTCTTACCTTTGAAATGTTGGCGCTGTCGAAGTTCTAATCGATCAGTACTGATATGAAGACAATAATCGGCGTGGATGTTTTTTTGTAAGAGGGAGAGGTCGGTTTGTCTGGCTAGTTGATCTAGCTTAGCTTTGGGGATTCCTTTATCAGCGGTTATGGCTACAATAATGTCAGTCATTTGATCAATAATGTGGAGGCGGTGCTTCGTCCTCAATATTAGTAGAAATAACATCTTCTTTATTGATGGAGTCTATTTTTTCGTTAAGGAACTTAATTTGAGTTTCTAAGGTTTGAATTTGAAGTTGTTGCTGGTGAACTTCACGGTTGAGGGTTTCAACTGTGTTTTCTTGCTCCATCAGCAGCATTTCAAGATTTTCTAACCGTTTCTCCACAATATCCATTTAATCCGAAATACAAAGCAGATAAAAAAACACGGAAAAGTGGGGGGGTGTACTTTCTATACTCATTTAAGTAAATCACGACCCTTTTGTGAAGCAATGCGTAACCGCAGTGCATTTAGCTTAATAAAGCCTTCTGCATCCGCTTGGTTGTAAGAACCTTGGTCATCTTCAAAGGTTGCAATGGCTTCATCGAATAAGGAATTTTCAGACTGTCGACCAACACAAGTGACCGAACCTTTGTATAACTTCAAGCGAACTGTCCCGTTAACGTACTCTTGAGACTCATCAATCATGGTCTGCATCATCTGACGCTCAGGGCTCCACCAGAAACCGTTGTAGATTAGCTCAGCGTATTTTGGCATCAACGCATCTTTAAGGTGCGCTACTTCACGATCAAGTGTGATGGATTCAATCGAGCGATGACCTTGTAGCATAATGGTTCCACCGGGTGTTTCGTAACAGCCACGTGATTTCATGCCGACGT
>CAYTRF010000216.1:0-3710 GCA_964440065.1 uncultured Cocleimonas sp.
AGTGGATTCAATTCAACATTGCTCAAAACTGCTCAAGGTTTCTCAATTTGAATTGGGATTACTTTGTCGAAATTATCTAATTTCAAGCCCTCACCTACCCATGCGTGCCCATAAATTACCTCCCATGTTGCCGGGAAAAGACCATCAGGGGTTTTGAATTGATCATAGGCTTGCAAAAACTTATTGAATTTTTTCTTACCCATCAAGCCCTTGCTTCGCTCCATTTGAACATTGGTCAAACCCATTTTTTTCAAATCTTGCATGATTTGAGATACATTGGAATAGGTCACAGTCATCATTTCCATATCAGTAACTGGGTTTATGAAACCCGCTTGTAACAGTGCATCACCAATATCATGCATGTCGATAAAGTTATTAATATGTGGATTATTATCAACTGCTTGCCAGCTTTGTTGTAATTCCTTGAGCGTATCTGGACCAAATGTTGAAAATAAAAGTAAACCATTGGGCGCTAACACACCATGAAAACCCAACAATGTTTTTGTTAGGTCATTACACCAATTCAGCATTAAGTTAGAGACTACTAAGTCTATACATTCAGATTTGAGAGGTAGCAATTCCGCATCTGCACAAATCACTTTTGGCTTTCGAAACCACCCCCCAACTTTTTGGCTTTTTTGTGCCATATTAATCGCTAAATCTAAAGCAATTACATAAGCTTTAGGATAACGAGCTAATAAATCTTTGCTGATAATGCCAGTGCCACTGCCCATATCTAACGCATATTTAGGTTGGTGTTTTATATAGTCCAAGCGTTCAACCAAGCGTTTTGCCACTTCTTGTTGTAAAACTGAAGCGCTGTCATAACTCTTGCTGGATTTATTAAAATTTTGGCGTATCGCTTTTTTATCAAGCATTTTTGGCAAATTTCACTGCTAAAAACTTTGTTAAAGTGAGGTTTGGTTTAGTATCGCTATAAAAGCACACCCCCCCCTTTTTCATCGATTTTTTATAAAAAAAACCCATAGGATTGTTTTGCGATAATGACAGTGCTGTGTTCGTGTTTCTACACATGAATTAAGGTACTATACTCATTTACCCATTTAGAAAGCACATCATGCCCTATTTTCTTATAATTCTCGCCTACTTTATTGGCTCAATTTCTACTGCTATTGTTAGTTGCAAACTACTTGGTAAAGTTGACCCACGTACCGTAGGTTCGAAGAATCCTGGGGCAACCAATGTGCTACGCCACGCGGGGAAAACAGCTGCTTTTTTTACACTCTTCGGTGATATTTTAAAAGGCTTTGTGCCTGTTGCTATTGGTCACACTTTAAACTTAGACTGGCAATGGCTCGGCCTTATTGGTCTAGCGGCTTTGCTGGGGCATATCTACCCGATTTATTATGGTTTTAAAGGTGGCAAAGGCGTTGCCACAGCGCTTGGTGTTTATATCGGTTTACAACCCGTTGTTGGTTTGGTGGTGATTCTTACCTGGATGGTTTCGGCTTTAATTTTTAATATTTCATCATTGTCAGCTTTAATAGCGACATTGTTGGCGCCTCTTTATTTCTTTTGGGTAACAGATTCACTTCCTTTGTTCCTTATATTAGTTGCTGTCACCGTCATTATTTATTGGCGACATCGTACTAATATTGTTGAAATTATTGATGGTACTGAAGATAAAATTTCAGCTAAGAGTAAAAAAGTAACCGTTGAAGAATGAGTGATAACTCAGGCTCTAGCCACCAACTGAATAAACAACTCGACCATCAAGAGGTCGTGAAACAAGCTCACACTTTCCCACTTTCCGTTTTAGCCAATAACATAGAAATCGCAGGAAATGTTGGCAGTTTATTTAGAATAACCGATGCATTGGGTATCGAAAAACTATACCTAACTGGCACAACAGCGATTCCACCAAAATATAAAATAAGAAAAGCAGCGCGCTCAGCTGATCAAAGAGTCGATTATTCTCAAGCAACCTCAGCGATTGAGGTAGTCACTCAGTTAAAGTCTGATGGTTATACGATTATTAGTTTAGAAATCACCACACAAAGTATGGATTTACGCTCCTTTACGAAAAATCATTCACTCCAACAACTTCAGCCCATTTGTCTTATTATTGGCGCTGAACAAGAAGGCATAACTCAGGAGCTTTTAAATGCTAGTGACTTCACCCTTCACATTCCAATGTATGGTGAAAACTCATCAATGAATGTTGCAACATCTTGTGCCATCCTAATCTATGAGTTAATTAGAGATTATCATTGAGTACTTTTCTTAAACAATCTGTCACTGAACTAAAAGGTGTCGGCCCCAAAATGGCTGAAAACTTGCATAAAATTGGGGTCGAAAAAATTCAAGACCTGCTGTTTCATTTACCGCTTCGCTATCAAGACCGCACTCGCATTTACCCCATCGGTGGAACACAGCACGGACAAGAAGTCGTTATCGAAGGGGAAGTTGAACACTCTGATTTTCTATTTCGTCGTAGGCGTATGATGACCTGCACCCTTTCTGATCATTCAGGAATGATTACATTACGTTTTTTTCACTTTAGTAATGCACAACAAAAAGCCTTAAGCCGAGGTACAAAAGTCCGTTGTTTTGGTGAAATTAGAGTAAGTTCAAGCTCACGTGAAATGGTGCATCCTGAATATAAAATATTGCAAGGTGATGAAGCGCCATCATTATCAGATGCATTAACACCGATTTATCCAACCACCAAAGGCTTACAACAACGAAGTCTATTGCGCTTAGCAGGCGAGGCATTAGCTGAGATTGCTAAGCTTGATGATTTAATTCCTGATCAAATCAGTCAAAAATATCATCTATCGGATTTAAACCAAGCCTTATTGACGCTGCATAAACCTACTTCGGATATTTCCGTTGTCGATCTTTTAGTGCGCACTCACCCTGCTCAACAACGCTTGATATTTGAAGAGTTACTGGCTCATCAATTAAGTTTACGAAAACTGCGTGAACAACAAAAACAAGCTCAAGGTGTGCCATTAAATTTCTCCGCTCATTACTTTGATCAACTCATGCAAGCTTTGCCTTTTGCTTTAACCAATGCACAAAAAAAAGTTATTGTAGAAATTAATCAGGATTTACAACAAGCATGGCCAATGAGCCGTTTAGTCCAAGGTGATGTTGGTTCTGGAAAAACCTTAGTGGCTGCTGCCGCTGCTTTAAGTGCCATTGAAGCTGGTTTTCAAGTAGCCTTAATGGCACCAACTGAAATCCTAGCCGAACAACATTTTAAAAGTTTTAGTGAGTGGTTAGAGCCGCTAAATCTCACAGTCACCATTATTACGGGCAAACAAAAAGTTGCGGAGAAACGTGATAACCTAGAAAATGTTGCGCTAGGGCTAAGTCATTTAGTGGTAGGTACACACGCCCTATTCCAAAGTGATGTCACATTTCAAAAATTAGGGCTGATTATTATTGATGAGCAACATCGTTTTGGCGTACATCAGCGTTTAGCTTTGCGTGAAAAAGGTAAACAAACGGATAGTAAAACTCAAGTAAACTTTTACCCACATCAATTAGTAATGACAGCAACACCCATCCCTCGCACCCTTGCGATGACAACCTATGCCGATATGGATTATTCAGTTATTGATGAATTACCAAAGGGACGCAAACCCGTTTCTACTGTGGTGGTATCAGATGTGCGTCGCCAGGAAGTTATCGACAGAGTGGCTGAAGCCTGTGAAAAAGGTGAGCAGGCATACTGGGTATGT
>CAYTRF010000217.1:0-2354 GCA_964440065.1 uncultured Cocleimonas sp.
TGGCACTTGGCTCAGGTTTTAGATCTGATCTTTTTTCAAGGTTATGGTTGTGCAAGGTGGTGTAGAGTTCCTCATGTAAAGTAACTTGCTGGGCTAGGGTGAATTTCTTTAAAGTGCGCTGATAAGCCTCTCTCCCTAGTACTTTAAATTCATCCTTATTCATTTCTATGAGCTC
Organism: uncultured Cocleimonas sp.; assembly: GCA_964440065.1. Classification (GTDB taxonomy): domain Bacteria; phylum Pseudomonadota; class Gammaproteobacteria; order Thiotrichales; family Thiotrichaceae; genus Cocleimonas. The sequence continues at coordinate 176 of CAYTRF010000217.1, forward strand.
TTTCCAAGCATTTGCAAGTGCTCGATTATCGCGTGCGGGTACAGTACGACCAGTATCACCAATAATAAATTTATTATCACCTACATTGGTTGCCACACAAGGAATCGCGCTTGCCATGGCTTCACCTAAGGTAAGCGGAAACGCTTCGCCAAGTGAGGTTAAAGCTGCCACATCATAGGCGTTTACTATATTGGGTATATCATCGCGATTTCCTAGTAAATGGACTCTATCCTCTAGGCGATGCTTGGCAATCACATCGGTAAGTTCTTTATTGTTTTCATCAATGTTAGTACCTACCATCATGTAGTGAACATCAGGGTGAGTCTTAGCTAAAATACCAGCAGCATTGAGGAAGCCCACATGATTTTTTACGGGATGAAAGCGCGCGGTGATACCAATAACAAAAGACTCTTGAGGAATATTTAAACTCTCGCGAATTTTTTCGCGAGCTTCTGGGTTTGGCTTAAAGCGTTGAGTATCAACACCATTGGTAACCACCAATGCCTTGCGGTTTTTGAAACCCCAATCTTGGTGTTGCTCCGCATTTAAGTGAGACACATACATCATGCAATCAGGTAGATTTGAAATTAAGCTCCATGCACGTAACTGAATTTGTTTGCGCAATGGCTCTTCTTTGTAATGCTCCAAACCTTCGTGAACTGTCCAAATAACGGGGGGCTTTTTAGGTAAGAATTTATTGAAAAGTGTGCCAACTACACCGCCTTCGTACATGGTTCCGTGAATCACATCAGGGTTGAATTCTTTAAGGATTTTATACGCTTTTCTGACGTTTAAAGGGTTCTTTTTCAAGTACAGAGAATGCACTGGAATTCCCAATTCTCGAATTTGATCGGCTAAATACGTTTCTTCATGCAGTGAAATTACGATCATTTCGAATTTGGTTTTATCAATTTTTCCGAGCAAGCGAAGCAACTGAACTTCTGCGCCACCTGTTTCAAGCCCCGTTGAAATATGAGCTATCTTAATCATTTATCACCTTATTTTTATTCATTAGGAAATATTTCCTTGTATCGCTCCAATTATCTCATAGATCAAAAATTGATCAATGTTCTATAAGATAAGTGGATTAGTCAACTGGTTGGATGGATATGAATCTATAAAAAATGTGCGAAAAGTGGGGGGGTGTACCTTGAAAAGGCTGAAATAAGTGTCATTATTATTCTATGTCAAATAACTCTCCAGACTTGAATGAACGCGCTCAATATTTGCTTAAAGTCTTAATTGAAGGCTATATTTCAGATGGGCAGCCAATTGGTTCGACCTCCTTAGCAAAACGTAGCGGTTTAGACTTAAGTTCTGCAACCATTCGTAATGTAATGGCATCCCTAGAAAATGCAGGTTACATTCATGCACCGCATACGTCAGCGGGTCGAGTTCCTACTTCACTAGGTTATCGTTTATTTGTTGATTCTTTGGTAAATATTCAGCCCTTAGCAGAGCAAGAATGGAGTGGTTTTGAGGAAGAGTTGATTAGAGGCTCATCTAATGATGTGATCCATTCGGCATCTAATATGCTCTCAGGGTTGACCCAGTTAACGGGTATTGTAATGGCGCCACAAATGGAGTCTCGCTCCATCCGTCATGTTGAATTCTTAAAGCTATCGCCACAACAATTGTTAGTGGTTTTGGTTATGTCGAATGATGACGTGGAAAATCGCATGATCCAACTAGATCGGGAATTCAGTTCATCCGAATTACAGCAAAGTTCCAATTACTTAAATGAACTCTTGGTAGGAATGGATTTTCAACAAGCGAGAACCAAGCTTTTAGAAGAAATGGAATCAGTACGCGAAGACATGAATAGCATGATGAGGTCTGCCATAAGCCTAGGTGAGCAAGCCGTTTCTGGTTTAAATGATAAGCAACAAGAAGACTGTGTAATTGCTGGTCGGACTAATTTAATGGATTATGACGATCTATCCGATGTGACTAAGTTACGCCAATTATTTACCGCTTTTAATCAAAAGCGCGATGTTTTGGGTCTGCTGGATCGCTGTATTGATGCTGGTGGTGTACAGATATTTATCGGTAGAGAAGCTGGTCATGAGGTATTTGGGGATTGTTCAGTAGTTACTGCACCGTATCAAATTGATGAAACACATATCGGTGTGCTCGGTGTTATTGGTCCGAAACGTATGCATTATGATCGGGTGATACC
>CAYTRF010000217.1:2454-3700 GCA_964440065.1 uncultured Cocleimonas sp.
TTGAAAATTCAATTTTCAAGTTCTAAATCCAAATTAGTAGCCCATGAGGAAAATAAAGCGTTTTCAACGCCGAGTACGGTATTTCGCCATTCTTCAGGTTCTGTGAACAGTTGTTCAATACCACTCTCCATCTCTGCAAGGTGCTGTTCTTCCTCAATAAGTATTCCGCGTACAGAGACAGGACTGTTCTGTGCTTTTAGGTTCCTTTCATAGCTTGTGTAAATTTGATCTGCTCGTACCTCAATGGCATAGGTCACTAAAACATAAGCATGCTGTTTTAAACGTTTCCCTTTTAAGTTCAGCCTTTTTTTTAATAAGCGAGAAATACCTGTGTCTAAAAGATTGATGTACTGATAGCTTTGACGCGGGTTTAGTAGGTGTTCTGGTGCGTAGGTAGGACAAGCACCTTTAATGAGTTTATTTAATTGCCGTTTTAAAAAGTAGGCATGTCGTGTTTCTTCTGCTGCATGCTTTAATATGTTTTCGGTAACCACAAGAGGGTGTTGGCTTTTTACAATCTTGGTAGCTCCAATATTTTCCATCATAGAAAGTGTGTTAACCCATCGACAGTGGAGTTGATCATCTGCTATTAATTGTTGCATCAAGATATCAAGGTCTAAAGGTGTTTCTTGCATGTTAGGAGCCTAATTAGTAAAGATTTTCGATAACACGAATAATACTCCTACAGAGTTTCTTCTGCTCTTTTATATTTAATATATAAGGTGGCATCATGTAAATAAGTTTGCCGAAGGGGCGTAACCAAACACCGTCTTTAATTAAAGCAGCTTGTACTTTTGCTACATCAACGGATTGCTTCATCTCCACTACGCCAATTGCCCCAAGTACACGTACATCCGCGACTTCAGGATGATTTTTTAAAACATGTAATAATTGAAGTGAGTTTTCAATCTCGGAAACTTTATTTTCCCATCCATTGGGGTACAGTGCTTTTTCTCCAGTTTCAAGTAAGAGATCAATGCTTTGGCATGCGATATGACAAGCTAAGGGGTTAGCCATAAAGGTAGGGCCGTGCATTAATACAGGACAACTTCCTTGGGATATTCCTTGGGATACTGCTGAGGTGCAAAGGACGGCTGCCAAGGTTAGCATTCCACCTGTTAAAGCTTTTCCTACGGTCATAATGTCTGGGCAGACACCAGCATGCTCAAGGGCAAAAAGCTTACCTGTTCGACCAAAACCTGTAGCGATTTCATCAAAAATTAACAATACCTTAAATTCATCACAT